>JAWGXY010000075.1:0-8923 GCA_032572035.1 Streptococcus parasanguinis | reverse complement strand
TACCAACCGTCTGGGGATCAACCGCAGGCTATTGAGCAACTGGTGGATAACATCGAGGGAGGAGAAAAGGCTCAGATCCTGATGGGGGCGACTGGTACGGGGAAGACCTATACCATGAGTCAGGTTATTGCGCAAGTCAATAAGCCAACCTTGGTCATTGCCCACAATAAAACCCTAGCGGGCCAGCTCTATGGGGAGTTCAAGGAATTTTTCCCTGAAAATGCGGTCGAGTACTTCGTATCTTACTACGATTACTACCAGCCAGAAGCTTATGTGCCATCGAGCGATACCTATATTGAAAAGGATAGCTCGGTCAATGATGAGATTGACAAGCTTCGTCACTCCGCAACATCAGCTTTGTTGGAGCGTAACGATGTGATTGTTGTGGCCTCTGTCTCTTGTATCTATGGTTTGGGTTCGCCTAAGGAATATGCCGATAGCGTGGTCAGCTTACGCCCGGGTCTGGAGATTTCTCGTGATAAACTGCTCAATGACCTGGTGGACATCCAGTTTGAGCGCAATGACATTGACTTTCAACGGGGGAAATTCCGTGTTCGTGGGGACGTGGTGGAGATTTTCCCAGCTTCGCGTGATGAACATGCCTTCCGGGTGGAGTTTTTCGGGGACGAGATTGAGCGGATTCGGGAGATTGAAGCTTTGACAGGCCAGGTTCTGGGAGATGTGGATCACTTGGCTATTTTCCCAGCCACTCACTTCGTGACCAATGATGACCATATGGAAGTGGCTATTGCCAAGATTCAAGCGGAACTTGAGGAGCAGTTGAAGGTCTTTGAAAAAGAAGGCAAGCTCCTGGAAGCTCAACGTCTAAAACAACGTACTGAGTACGATATTGAAATGCTGCGGGAGATGGGCTACACCAGTGGGGTCGAAAACTACTCTCGACATATGGATGGCCGGAGTGAAGGTGAGCCTCCTTACACCCTTCTTGACTTCTTCCCAGAAGATTTTCTCATCATGATCGATGAAAGCCACATGACCATGGGACAGATCAAGGGAATGTACAATGGTGACCGTTCTCGTAAGGAAATGCTGGTCAACTATGGTTTCCGTTTGCCGTCTGCCTTGGATAACCGGCCACTGCGTCGGGAGGAGTTTGAAAGCCATGTCCACCAGATTGTCTATGTGTCAGCGACACCGGGTGATTATGAGATGGAACAAACCGATACTGTCATCGAACAGATCATTCGTCCGACAGGTCTACTCGATCCCGAGGTGGAAGTGCGCCCTACCATGGGACAAATGGACGATCTCTTGGGTGAGATCAATGCGCGTGTAGAACGGGGAGAGCGGACATTTGTCACCACCCTGACCAAGAAGATGGCAGAGGACTTGACCGACTACTTCAAAGAAATGGGTGTCAAGGTCAAATACATGCATTCGGATATTAAGACTTTGGAGCGGACAGAAATTATCCGTGATTTGCGTCTGGGTGTCTTTGATGTCTTGGTCGGGATCAACCTCCTTCGGGAAGGGATTGACGTACCGGAAGTGAGTCTAGTTGCCATCCTCGATGCGGATAAGGAAGGTTTCCTCCGTAACGAGCGGGGACTCATCCAGACCATCGGTCGTGCTGCCCGTAATAGTGAGGGGCACGTGATCATGTATGCGGACACCATGACTCAGTCTATGCAAAAAGCTATCGATGAAACAGCCCGTCGTCGTCAGATTCAGATGGCTTATAATGAAGAGCATGGCATTGTGCCACAAACCATCAAGAAGGAAATCCGTGACCTGATCTCTGTTACAAAGGCGGTGGCCAAGGAAGAGGACAAGGAAGTGGATATCACCAGTCTCAACCGCCAAGAGCGCAAGGAACTAGTCAAGAAACTGCAAGGTCAAATGCAAGAAGCAGTCGAAGTGCTTGATTTCGAGCTGGCAGCGCAAATCCGCGATAGGATGTTGGAAGTCAAGGCTTTGGATTAAGCGGAGGGAAAGTATGAAAATTTTAGTCATCAATGGACACCCGGATAAGGAAAGTTACTGTCAGGCTATTTTTAAAACCATTGTCGAAACTATTGACTCAAATCGCCACGAGCTCCAAGTGATCAGTCTCAATGAAGAGGACTTTGATCCGGTCCTTCGCTATGGTTACCGAAAGCGGATGGAGGAAGATTCCTTTATCCTTCGTTCTCAAGAATGGATCCAGTGGGCGGACCACCTGATCTTTGTCTATCCCATCTGGTGGAGCAGTATGCCGAGCCTCATGAAAGGTTGGATTGATCGGGTCTTCACACCTGGGATTGCTTACTCGGCTAATGATCAGGGCAGCTTTATCTGGAATTACCTCAGAGGCAAGCAATTCAAGAAGTTGCTCAAAGGGAAAACAGCTAGTATATATGCGACCTCCATGGCGCCTACTTGGTGGTACAAGATCTTTTCAGGTCCTCTCAACATTCCGGATAGTTATGGTATCTCTGTTTTGAAGAATGCCGTCTTGAACCACTGTGGGATCAAAACCAAGCGCGTCTGTATCTTGGGAGAAGTCGGCCGGGATGTGAACACCGCTAGCATGCGGGAACACCATCTCCAAAAGGTAGCAGCAGAAATGAAAAAACTCTGAGTAAATCCTTAACGTTAGGAAATGAGGTTAATGAAGCAGAAGAAAAATACTGTAAAGAAGGTCAACCATCAAAATAAAATAAAGAGTAAAAGAAGCTGGTTAGTTCGCTTAAACCTGTGGCTTGAAAAGCATTCAGGTATTGGTATGCTTTTGGATTTTATCATGTTTTTGTCAATGGGAGCTACCCTAGGTGTCTTTCTTTTTGACAATCATCTAATCCCAAGGACTTACCGTGATTTTAATTATCTATTTCCCTTATTTATGAATCTATATTTATTGCTGAATGGATTATATTTTAATGTCTTTCGAGTGCAGAAAGAAGACCGAGCTTCCATTGAATTTTTCGCAACCGTCTTTTTGTACGTGAATGCAATTACGTCTGTTGTGCATATTGGGTTTGGGATCAAAGGACGACGTATGGGAGATTATATTCCAGCACTTTACACCTTGAATCTGAAATACATCTGGTTTCCTATCGTGACCTATGCGATCTTCTTCATTCTAGCGGCCTTGATCTTATTCATAATAAAATTGAGGAAAAATAAGAGAAATAAGGTCGGAAAATTCGATAAAAAAGAAGACCATTGTCTTTGAGAGAGGCTTTCTTTTGGATATTTTTGATGAATACCATGAGTTGGTGAATCCCTTTGTGATGAATAAGGAGATAAAGAAAAAAGTTTATTTTGATGAATGAATTACATGATAGAAAGGAAATATATGTCACGTACAACGCCTACTATACTGTGCAATCTTTGCATGGTCGAAGATCTTGAAAATGGGAAAGTAGTCCTCCAATACCGCTCACCTGAAAAGACTCACTGGGCTGGCTATGCTTTTCCAGGTGGCCATATCGAAGAAGGAGAAAGCCTTGTAGAATCCGTCATTCGTGAAATCTACGAAGAGACAGGACTTACAATTACAAATCCAAAACTGGTCGCAGTCAAAGACTGGCCACAAGATGAGGGCGGCCGCTACATCGTCTTTTGCTACAAAGCGACAGAATTTACAGGCCAGCTAAGATCGTCTGAAGAAGGAGAAGTTTATTGGGTTGAGAAGGATCAATTAGAAAAGTTGGATTTATCCTACGATATGCTTCCTCTGCTGGAAGTGATGGAAGACCCAGATTTGTCCGAGTACTATTATCGTAAACGAACAGACTATGATTGGGAAAAATTAAGATTTTAAGCAAAGGGCTAGAGGGATCTAGCTTTTTTTGCTTGAAAGGTAAAAGAAGAAAGAATATTTCATTCGTGCTTGAATCTGCTCAGAAAAAGTACTATAGTATAAGCATAAAATACAATTGTAATCTTTCATACTGTGAATAGAAAGAAGGCAAGATATGAAATTACAATTTAGAATTCTAATAGGAATTTGCTTCTTGATCGGTGCCTTAGTCTTTGCCTTTCAAAAGGAATGGTTATACGCTTTGCTGTTGCTTTTAGTTGGGGCTTCTTACCTTTATAAAGGAGTGCGTCGATGAAGAGTGAGTGTTTAAACATCAGGGGGCTAAACGTTTGGTATAAAAAAGACAAGCCCGTTATAAAAGACACGAATTTGCTTGTACCCAATCATTCTGTAGTGGGGTTGATTGGTCGAAATGGAGCTGGGAAGACAACCTTGCTAAAAGCTTTAAGTAGTGTCTTTGATCATCGGCAGTATGCAGTTGAGACTGTTACCATAGAAGACAAGGCGACCTCTTTTCATACGAATTTCTATAAGAGCCGTACCTATACAGTTTTTACTGAAAACAATAGTTTTTTAAACTGGGATTTTGTTCATTATTTTAATTTTGTCTGTCGTTTGTATCATCGAAAGAGAGATGAAACGTTATTGCAGGACCTGATCTCAGGCTTTCATTTTGAAGAGTTTCTCAACACAGACATTGGTAGTTTGTCAACGGGAAATAAGAAGAAAGTCTTCTTGATCACAGCTTTTTATCTCAAACCTACCCTCCTTATTTTGGACGAACCATTTGATGGCCTTGATTTTGATGCGACAGAATTTCTATATGGTTTGCTATTGCAGTATAAAGAAGAAGGCTCTATTCTGATGAGTTCGCATATCGCAGAGAGTATCGTTCGGGTCTGTGATACAGCTTATTATATTGAAGATGGTCACCTAGACGCGATTGAATCGAATTTAGAAGATTGGTTTCATGACGTCAATCGTCAGAGGGGGTAGAACATGCTACTAGCAATTTTTAGAGATGTGGTATCCAAAAATCGGCTCTTCTTGTTCTTGACTTCCTTAGCCTTTGCTCTTTATTACTATCTTGTTGGGGCAAAATTTTCTACGAGCTTTCAAGTCTTGTTGATCAGTACGGCTATTGTTACTGCTCTATCAACCTTTCAATTGCTGTATTCCTACTTTTCGATGGACAGGGTCCAGGCCTACTACCAGCTTCCTTTGTCTCTCAATCGTTTTAAAGGGTCTTTTCTGACGGTAACCTTTCTTCTCAATTTGTTGGAGCGTGTGCTGTTATTGATCCTCTTTTTAGGAGTCAGGTTAGACCTGCTACAATCCTTTAAGCTCGTCCTCCTTTCTTTACTGGTGGTATTGAGTGTGTTTTATATCTTTATCCAGTTCAATACCAGGCCAAGTCTTCTAGGAGGAGTGCTCATTTCTGTAACGACTGTTCTTACAGGATCTTCTTTATGGGTTCAACAAGTGTCCTATATGATCTTACTTTCAGCCCTCCTTGCTGTCTTTATTTTTAAAAACGAAGACTTGATCGCGATTTCAAAAAATGATCAGTTGCTTGTCGCAAAGAGAAAAAGTGGCAATTATTTTTGGATTTCCTTATTTCAAGAGCGCTATTTTTCCATCAATTTTGTCTTTACTCTCATCTTCCTCCTTCTCATTCTGATACAGGATTATGAGGCTCCTTTAAAAATCATCATCCTGTTAACGATTGCTTCTGTCAATACGCCATTAACCACTCTCATTTCCGCTGATAAAGATTTGATTGATCATGTTAAGTCTCTTCCTAAGAGTCTGTTCTTCTACCTGATGTATTACCGTGTATTGCTGACCTATTTCCTATCTGTGAATCTATTTGTTGCTCTGTTATTAAAAATGGTGGTCATGCCTGACTTGGGGATCCTATTTTTACTAGGAGTGATGATTCTAGCAGTAGTGGAAGCTGTTTTGCACTTACTGATTGAAATCTATTTCCCTTTAAGAAAATGGAATTTAAAGAGAGAATGTTGGAAGCACCCAAGAAAATATATTGTGCCTAGTATCGTCTTCTTACTTAGTTGGAGTCTCCTTTTCTGCTTCTAAGGAATTGCCCCTTTGCTTGTATCTGCTTCTTAATTGTAGTATGATAGAGGAGTTGAAAAGATGCTAGAAAAGGTGGCAAGTATATGAAAGATTTTCACTTTGATGCAATTGCTGCATTTGAAAATTATGAAATCGAAAAGATGAGAGATGGCCATGTAGTGGTGACAACCAAGGTCGTGGAATCCTCGCTCAATTATTATGGAAATGCGCATGGAGGCTATCTCTTTACCCTGTGTGATCAGATCAGTGGTTTAGTCGTGGTTTCTCAAGGGGTCGATGGGGTGACCTTGCAATCCTCGATCAATTACTTAAAAGCAGGGCGTCTGGGGGATGTCCTCACGATCCATGGCGAATGTGTCCACAGTGGACGGACGACTCGAGTTGTGGATGTCGATATTACCAATCAAGACGGGGCCAATGTCTGCAAGGCAACCTTTACGATGTTTGTTACGGGAGTGAGAGATGAATCCGCACAAGTACGCATTTAAAAACTATATTTTTGATTTTTATGGAACCTTGGTCGACATCGAAACGGATGAGTCGAGTCCCATTTTATGGGATACCATGGCTCAGATCTACCAATCCTACGGGGCAAGCTACACAGGAGAAGGCTTGCGACTGCGTTATAGAGAGTTGGTGCAACAAGCAGAAGAAGACTTGGCTAAGGAAAAACAAGTTGCCTACCCAGAGATTGATCTAACAGTCATTTTTGTGCAATTGTATTTAGAAGGTCATCCAAGTGGGGATAGTGTTGCCCACCTCAAAGAGTGGGGGCGTTTGATTGCGCGAACTTTCCGTGTCCTTTCTCGCAAGCGGTTGGAGCTTTATCCTCATACGAAAGAAGTATTAGAGGATATGAAAGCTGCAGGTTGCCGAATCTTTCTCTTATCCAATGCCCAAGCAGATTTTACCAATCCGGAGATTGATTTGGTTGGTTTGAGAGAGCTTTTCCATGCCATTTACTTGTCGTCTGACGCAGGTATTCGTAAACCTCAGCCAGAGTTTCTCTTGGAAGTGATGAAAGAACACCAGTTGAACCCTGAGAAAACGGTCATGGTGGGGAATGACTTTACGACAGATGTCGCTGTTGCCCAAAGTATCGGGATGGAGAGTATCTTGATCAATACCTTCCCATACTCTGATGCTGAACTGCGCGAGAAGAATCAAGCAGGTGTGCGCGTGATTCGGGATATTCAAGAATTGCAGGAAGATTGAAAATATCATCCATGTAGGGAGGCCAAGTCGCCTCCTTTTTTATTGAAAATGCTACAGTGGAACAGGATTTGTCAAATTTTCTCTTTCATGGTATACTATGAAAGTTAATTTGAATAAGGAGATAAAAATGAATAACTTACCAAACTGTCCAAAATGTAACTCTGAATACGTCTATGAAGATGGAGCGCTCTTGGTGTGCCCAGAGTGTGCGTATGAATGGAACCCAGCTGAGGTCGAAGAAGAAGAGGGTGTTGTAGCGATTGATGCCAACGGAAACAAATTGGCTGATGGCGATACAGTGACCCTGATCAAAGATTTGAAAGTGAAGGGTGCACCAAAGGATTTGAAACAAGGAACGCGCGTGAAAAACATCCGTATCGTGGAAGGAGACCACAACATCGATTGTAAGATTGATGGCTTCGGTGCAATGAAACTCAAATCAGAATTTGTGAAGAAGATCTAAAGAACAGTACACAAATTAATAGAGTTGTTTAAGTTTAAAATGGAACTTTCCGCTGTGAGAAAAGTACTTGAAACAGTATTGTTTCAAGTACTCGGGAGTTTTGAAACTTTAGGTTCAAAACTAAGTCATGGAACTTCGTAGAAGTTCGCTGACGTCCGTCTTCACTTAAGGAAAGTTCCTGATTAAACTGAAGGGTCTAGCCCCTTTTCTTTCAGGAGAATACTATGAAATTCAAACTATTATTTAGCTATCGTTTTCTATTGTTTATCTTAAGTGTACTCGGTGTTTATCTGCAACTGACCAAGCATGGTGGCTTTGGCATGATGCTCTATTACACCATTTTATCCAACATGTTGGTCATGTTCTTCATGGGAGATATGGTTTGGCGCATGGTTCGAGGTCGTTCGACCCAGACTCAGGGCTACCTTCGTATGAAAGGCGCAGTTACCATGTCCATTATGATTACCTGTGTCATCTACCACTTTATGTTGGCGCCTATTGCGACACCAGAGAAGTTTTATCGTTTGGAAAACTTCCTCTGTCATTACATCGTTCCTTTGATGTTCTTCTTTGATACCCTAGTGATTGATAAAGCGAAGAAATACCGTAAGCTCGATCCTTTCTTTTGGACCTTGATTCCACTGGCTTACATGCTCTTTGCTCTTCTCAATGGTTTGGTCTTGAAGTGGCCAATTCCAGGTGCAAAAGATAGTCCCTTTGCCTATTTCTTTATCAATGTCAATAAATACGGCTGGGCTTTTGTGGGCAAATGGGTCGTGATCATCTTTATCGCCTACCTCTTAGCTGGATATGTACTCTATGGGATTAAAAATATCAAGCGGAAATCGGCTGTTTCTTAGTAAAAACCGAACATTATTCAGACGAAAAGTCATGTTTTTAAATTTTTTTGAAAAATGTTGAGTTTTTTCTTGCATGTCGTTTGAAACTGTGATATAGTTATCTCAATTAAATAAATCCTTTAATCCTGTCCCGTGAGGCAGGCAAGGAGACTGTGAAAAACAATGGCTAGGACCATAGGGCGAGACTCTATCCTCTTAGACCATTCATTTGCTGAACCTCCTTGAAAAAGGAGGTTTTTCTTTTACAACTAAGGAGGACTGAATGAAAACCAAAGAAGTCGTTGATGATTTGACGATGAAACGGGCCATTACCCGGATCACCTACGAAATCATTGAACGAAACAAAGATTTAAGCCAGATTGTGCTGGTGGGGATCAAGACGCGTGGTGTTTACATCGCTCGCCGCATCCAAGAACGCCTCTCTCAGCTAGAACAAATCGATGTCCCTGTAGCAGAACTAGATACCAAGCCTTTCCGAGATGACATGAAGGCGACTGAGGATACGACGGTCTTACCAGTTGA
>JAWGXY010000074.1:0-8952 GCA_032572035.1 Streptococcus parasanguinis | reverse complement strand
ATACATTCACTGAAATTCAGGAACAGATCTTCTCCCCTATCTATGAAGGAGACAATGTCCTCGGGATCAGTCCTACCGGTACTGGGAAGACACTCGCCTACGTCGAAGATTTTCGTGGTCTGGCTTTTTTCAATAGCCTGTCTGATCTGGGTAGTGCTGAAGAAAAACTACAATACCGTGGTGTTGAGGCCGTGTCGCTGGCCAGTGATGTCAATGTCAAATACCGCAAGGTCATTCTGGAACGCTTCAAAGACCATCAGCTGACCCTCTTGCTGGCCACCGATTTGGTCGCTCGTGGAATCGATATTGAACATCTTGAGTGTGTGATTAACTACGATATTCCTCGTGATGTGGAGACCTATACCCACCGCGCCGGTCGTACAGGACGAATGGGGCGTGAGGGCTATGTAATCACCTTTATCACCCACCCAGAAGAACTCAAATCCTTAAAAAAATACGCTTCTGTACGTGAATTGATTTTAAAAAATTCCGAACTCTTTTTAAACGAATAAGAAAATCCTCTGCTAGTGAATGAACTGCAGAGGATTTTTATGTTAATTTCCATTGTAATAAATGCGATGACTTTCAAGTTGATAATCCAACAATTCATCCACCGTTACAAAGGTATAGCCTTGTGATTTGAGGTAGTCAAGGACGGTCGGTAGAGCGTCAATCGTGGTTTGATGGATATCATGCATGAGGATAATCGAACCCGGTTTGACTTCTTTTTTCACTTCATTGAGAATAGCTGTCGTATTATGTGTCTTCCAATCTAGGCTATCTACATCCCACATGATGAAGGATTGGTCGACACCGTATTGGATAGCGTTATTGATGGCCCCATACGGAGGACGGGTAATCTTGGTCTGCACACCTGTCGCTTTTTGAATAGCTTCTTGGGTATCCAAGATCTCTTTTTTGGCATTATCCAAGCTCAATTTTGGCAATTGAGGGTGATCCCAGGTATGGTTCCCGATTTGATGACCTTCTTTGCGGACTTGCTTAGCAATATCGGGATTCGCACTGACATTTTTTCCGATCATAAAGAAGGTAGCTTTGGCATTGTATTTCTTTAAGATGGCTAGCGCCTGAGGAGTCGTGGTTGGATCTGGTCCATCATCAAAGGTCAGAGCAATCATCTTACGGTGGCGTTCTTCAATATAGGATTCGTAAGAAGCTAGATCATCAGGAAGCAAGCGCTCTGTATCAATCACGTCATAGAATTTAGACAAGGGAACAGTGAAGGTATCATCTCCCTTAACCTTGGTTGGAAATGGAATGGTGAAATTTCCTTTTTCATATTGGAATTCCCATTGGCTCAAATCCAACTCTGAGAAGTGGGCAACCATTTGATCAATGCTTTCCTCGTCCAGCTGACGAAAGGCTAGATTTCCCCGTAATTCCTCCAAAAAGATCTGCTTGGCTCCATCTGGATCCGCAAAAACTTGGCTCAGGGTCAGAGGATTGTTCTCATCATCCAAGTAAAAGAGGGGCAACTTCACCGTCTCATCTTTGATGAATTTCCCTTTTTTGTACTGGTATTCAGCCCGTTTGATTTGGATAGGGTGATAACCAACAAAAGGCGCTTCTGCTTCTTCACTATGGTAGAAGGTCAAATGCTTTGGTTCTTTGGTTTTTTCATCGGATCCTAGACGCTGAAGGTCTTCTTGGATCTTCTCTTTAATAATCTCAACAGGCTGTCCATCCTTAGTAGGATAATAAGCCGTCACATAAGAAGTTCCTAAAATCCCTTCCTGAACTTGAACATCTTTCCCTTTTTCAGAGTTTTTCTCTATTTGGGTAACCTTAGCAAACTGATCCTGATAGGCTTTTTGTTCACGAACCCTTTGAATCTTTTGATAGCCGATATACAAAAGACTCAATAAAAGGAGATTTGTAATGATTAATAAAATAGTTTTCGTGTGTTTGAATCTCATAACTTTATTATAGCAAATTTCTCTCGAAAAAACATTCCTTTTTTGTAAATGGTTTCATAAAAAAGAGGGCGACTGTCGTAGCCGACAGCGGCCCTTGTTTTTAGTCCCTCTTATTTTTCGCGAATGACTTCTACTTTATATCCATCCGGATCTACAACGAAATAATAATTCGGTTTCGTTCCTGGAAGACCTTTTGGTTCCGTCACTTCATAGCCTTTAGCCTTGTGTTCCGCATTCAAACCTTCTAGATCAGGAGTACTCAAGGCAACGTGAGCATAGCCATCTCCAATAACATATGGACCATGATCATAATTGTAAGTCAATTCCAACTCATAGTCATCTCCAGGTAAGGCCAAATAAACAATCGTGAACTTGTAGTCTGGAAAATCTTTCCGACGTTTTTCTTCAAAACCAAAAGCATCTTGGTAAAAAGCGATTGATTTTTCTAAGTTTTCCACACGAAGGCAAGTGTGCAACATTTTTGAACTCATAGGTTTTCCTCTTTTCTATTTTTTTAAGATTATGAACGATTTTTTTTACGACTTTCCGTCTTAATGGATAATTTCACTTCAAAGATGGTCCCTTTTGGTTTATTATCTTTGACTTGAATGGTCCCTTTAAAGGCTTCTACGATCTGCTTAGCGAGGGACAACCCCAAACCAAATCCACCTTTTTGACGGGTTCTGGCCTTGTCGACCCGGTAAAAACGATCAAAGATCCGTTTCTTATCCTCATCTCGAATCCCTGTACCATTATCCAGTACCCTCAAAAGAAGATTTTTATCCTTCAATTGAACTTCAAACTGGATCTCACCATCTTCATCGGTATATTTCAAGGCATTGTCATAGAGAATGGTCATCAATTGCTTGAGGAGTGTCTTGTCAGAACAAATGACTTTGTCCACCTGATTGTCTCCTCGGAAGAGTTTACCATTTTCTTCCGCAATGATCTCAAAATTCGAGAAGGTCTGATCGAAAAAGCTTGGTTCGATATCTTCCATCTCTGGTTTCAAGCCGTCATCTCTTCGGGCAATGTTAAGAAGGTTGGTGGTCAAGAGCTTCATATTTCGAACTTCATCCAAGCTGGATGCAATATTCTCACTCGATTCCATAATGGTCGCTTCAGGCTTTCTAAAAAGCGTTTCAAGGCGATTTTGTAGAACTGCTAAAGGCGTCCGCAACTCATGGGAAGCATTTTCCACGAAAGCCTTTTGCTTTTGCATACTCTCAAGAAGGGGCTTGACGCTGAGACGTGCTAAGAAGAGACTAGCGAATAAGGAGATTCCCCAGAAGCAGATCATGATGAGGGCGATTTGACTTTCGTGCTCTTCACTGGTCTGCTCTAGCTGACTGATATTGGTCATGACAACCGCATACTTGATGTCACTATCACTTTCATCATCAGATAAACTCAACTCTGCCATATAGGCCCGGTAACTTTCTTTTTTCCCATAGCTATTTGTAATTTGAAGCTGGGAAACCTTGTTGAGGAGCTTTCGACCAAACGTCACCGTTTTGAAGTTTAAAAACCCATTACCGGTTGTTAAGTTTTCATATTTTTTATTGAGCAAAACAACAGTGGTATTGGATGTGACATCCCCTTTAGGTTCTGATTTATCATGATCTGGGATCATCATCTCATGATCATTATCATCTCCTTTGGTATTTGACTGTCGCTGGTCTCGATAAGCAATCGCTACAAGCGAGTAGGGATCCTGACTGAGAGTCTTGAGGTTCTCATCAACAGTTGTATAAAGACTCGAGCGCATGACCTGAATGATAATCAAGGTCATGGCTGAGAATATCAAAGTAAAGAGCCCAAAATATCGGATGAAGTAGGAAAAATCATCTTCCCCGACGGTTTTCTTAATTCTGGTTAGCATCTTTTAAGATATACCCCACACTGCGCAATGTTTGCAAGTTCTCAACGAAATCAGTACCTTTTAATTTCTTACGGATTTTTGAAACATAGACTTCAACCACTGAGATGGTTGTGTCACTATCAAAGCCCCAGAGACGATCGAAGATCTGGGTCTTTGGAAGGATGACATTTTGGTTTTGAAGGAAATAGACCAAAAGATCAAATTCCTTCCCAAGAAGTTCCACTTCTTTCCCATCCACATAAGTCGAATTGGTAGATAAATTGACCTTCAAATTGCCATAATTAAGGGTGTTTTCATTGACCTTCCCTGAGCGCTTCAAGAGGGCTTGAATCCGCATCTTAAGCTCTTCAAGATAGAAAGGCTTGGTGAGGTAATCGTCTGCCCCTAGCTCAAAGCCGTGCCCTTTGTCATCCAGACTTTCTTTAGCTGTCATGATCAAAACAGGGGTTGTCACGCCTTTTTCACGCAATTCTTTCAAGACATGGAAACCGTCTTTTTCAGGAAGCATCAGGTCCAGCAAAATCAAATCATAGATCCCGCTTTCTGCTTCGTAAAGACCTTCTTCTCCGTCAAAGACCTGCATGACATCCGCAAAATCATCTAAAAAATCAAATACTGAATTTGATAAACCAAGGTCATCTTCGACCAATAGAATTTTAATCATCGTCGTATCCTCTTCTCTTTCGTGAGTGAGTCTTTCTAATCTATTCTTAACCATTATAACACGACTTGCCTTCATTTCCTATAGTTTAGAACCTGGTTTTAAGATCACATTCAGCCTGCCTGAGGAAGGCTAATTCTATGAGTTTGTCGTGTTTTCTTTGTTACTTTGACTCTCACTCGTCTTGTTTTTATTTTTTGAATTCTTCTTATTGGACTTTTTAGAGGACCCCTGGTTCCCTTCTTGTCCGCCAGATTGGTTCATGCCATTATCTGGACCATTCCCTTGTGGGCCACCATTGCCTTCTTGTGTCATTTGACCCGGACCGCCACCTTGCGGGCCACCTTGGCCTTGGCCACCACCTTGTGGACCACCGCCTTGAGGTCCGCCATCCTGTGGGCCACCATTTTGCTGGTTTCCTTGTGAAGGATGGCCCGTTTGACTATTTTGTTGCTGATTGGATCCTTGGTTCTGACCCGTTTGGACCTCTTGAGAAAAATGTTGGTTATTGGAGGATTGAGAGGCGATGACACCGACACCAAAGCCACTTCCAGCACCAACCAACAATCCACCAACTGCTGCCATTCCAATCCACCACTTAGGGCTTCGTTTGAGGACAACCATTTTTTCTTTGGATTCTTGCGTTTCTACTACTTGTTTTGTTTCTTTTTGATTCATCTTTTTACCTTTTATCTTTTTGTACAAGTACTTGTCTTTAAAAATTTAAAGGGAGCTCTATCCTTTAATAAGGCGATTATACTTCAGGAGTCTTAAGCCTGCCTAAATTTTTACTTAAAAAATCCTAAAACAAGCGTGGGCTATTGACAGGATGAACCCCTTATTGTAGAATAGTTACCATAAAATAAATACGAGGTTAACTGTTATGAAGAAAATCTTTCCCTTAGTTCTCATCTCCATTGGAGTGGCCATGATCTCCGTCCTATCTCAATTCACCATTCCCTTTGGTCCAATTCCTTTGACCCTGCAGACACTCATGATCGGGATCATCGGGACCATCTATAAACCCAGCCATGCCTTTGTCACAGTCTGTCTCTACCTACTTTTAGGCTTCTTAGGTTTTCCAGTATTTGCCGGCGGTGCTGGTGGCGCTTCGCATTTCCTTGGTCCTACTGCTGGTTTCCTCCTCTTCTTCCCATTCCGAGCATGGATTACATCTCTATTTACCAATGCTAAATCCAGCATTTTCACTATCTTTTTTGCCAATCTCCTCAGTAGTGCTCTCCTCTTTGTTTCCGGAGCTATCGGCTTTATGCTGGTCACCCATACTGATCTCCAAAAAGCATTTGCTTTGGTCGTTGCTCCCTTTATCCTTGCCGACCTCATCAAACTGATCATCATCACGATCACCAGCAAGGCGATTTTTGCCAGCCTCAAACACCACTGGTATTTCAAATAAGATTCAAAGGGCGCTAAAAAATCGATACAGAAATTTCTGTATCGATTTTTTTAAATCTATTTTGTTGCAAGGATAGCGGCTTCTACTGCTGCTTTTTCCCGTTGAATCAAATCCACACGCGCTGCGATTTCCTTGATTCCCATGCTGATGTTTCGGCTGATAGCCATATCAGACAATTGTGGTTCAAAGAAAGCTTTGAATTCTGCTAAGCGCTCTGCTGTTTTGAAGGTATTGGCTGGGTAAATGACAAACTTGTCAAAGCTCATGTCTCCGCCAAGGGCTGCTTTGACCCATTCCCAATTTTCACGCGCCCAAGTCCAGGCAGATTCTTGAGTGAACTCATGATGTAAGAAGGTGAAATACCAACTCATTGCTAAGTCTTGTGGTTTCACAACATCCTTGTTCTTCCACTCTGTCAAAATCTTTTCAACTGTGTCTGCATCGGTTGTATAAGCCAGAGCTGTAGACAATTGACGCTTGAAGTTACCATCTGTCGCTTGAGCATAAGTGTTCAAGTACAAATCAGTCAATTCTTTGCTTTCATGGTGTTTGATTTGGTTAATCAAAATTTGCAAACGAATAGCGGCTGGAAGCTTGCTGATATCCTCTGCATGGGCTGCATAGATTTCACTTGCTTTAGCGCTTGCTTTGGCATCGTCTCCCTTGATCATATTTGAAATAACCAATTGACGAACCATTTCATCTTCATCGGCTTCTCCGGCTTTTGGTTCAAAACCAAGGCGTTCAAAGTTGAATTGGTTGAAGGTTACGAGCAATTTCTTATAAGCTGCTTCTACTTCAGTTCCTTCATCCACAAAGAGGCTGAGACCTTGAAGGATTGATGAAACTGCTGATACAACCAAATAAGAACTTTCTTGGGTCAATTTCTCGATAACTGGCAAGAGGCTTGCATAAGAGATGACACCACTTTCTGCCAAGAGACGGCGTTCTTGAAGGATTTGTTGCTTGCTCAAGTTATCCAAGGAAGCCATGTTGTCTACAATCGCATCCAAGAGTTCTCCTTGGTAATCGGTAATGTAGTGGGCTGTATTTTCCGTATTGAAACGAAGCGGTTCACTATTTGCAGCAGCAAGGGCAGCATAACCTGGAATTTCAAGCGTTTCTGTTTCAAGTGTATCTGGAATACCAGACCAGTTGCTGTTCAATGGCACAACCCATTGACGGCCTTGGTCTTCATGTTCCCCAATGAAGAATTGTTTTTGAGTGATCTTCAAGGTATCATTTTCCACCACTGCTGTAAGGACTGGATAACCAGGTTGTTCCAACCAAGAATCCATGAAGGCTGCTACATCACGGCCAGATGCATCACCTAGAGCATTCCAAAGGTCACGACCGATGGTATTGCCGTATTGGTGCTTTTCAAAGTAAGCTTTGAGTCCTTTACGGAAAGCATCATCCCCTAACCAGCGGCGAAGCATATGCATGAGACGGCTACCTTTAGCGTAGACGATGGCTGGGTCAAAAAGAGTATTGATTTCATCAGGGTGTTTGACTTCCACATGGACAGATTGAACCCCATCAGTTGCATCGCGTTTCAAGGCCAATGGAACACCTGTTGTTTGGAAGTCTTCAAAGATATTCCAGCTTGGTTCGATGGCATTGACAGATACATATTCCATCATGTTGGCAAAACTTTCGTTCAACCAGAGGTCATCCCACCACTTCATGGTTACCAGGTTACCAAACCATTGGTGAGCCAATTCGTGAGCAACTACAAGAGCAACTTGTTGACGGCTAACTGCAGTTGAGTTTTCATCTACGAGGAGATAGACTTCACGGTAAGTCACCAAGCCCCAGTTTTCCATGGCTCCAGCTGAGAAGTCAGGAAGCGCTACATGAA
This sequence comes from Streptococcus parasanguinis, assembly GCA_032572035.1. Taxonomy (GTDB): domain Bacteria; phylum Bacillota; class Bacilli; order Lactobacillales; family Streptococcaceae; genus Streptococcus; species Streptococcus parasanguinis_AB. Next base: position 1,194 of record JAWGXY010000074.1, on the reverse strand, counting down.
GGGATTGAGGAATTGGATACTTCACGCCATAATAGTCTTCATAAAATTCGATGACTCGTACAGCGACATCAAGAGAAAATTCTAAGTTTTTCAACGGATGGGCCTTGGTTGAATAGATACCTACGAGAGTGCCATTTTTTGTTTTGGCCGTGATCCCTTGAAGATCTCCAGCAGCAAAGGCAAGGAGGTAAGAAGACATCCGTGGAGTCGTAGCAAATTTCCAAATGCCTGTTTCTTTGCGGTTCTCCACATCGATTTCAGGCATATTTGAAAGGGCAATTTCACCTTCTTCTTGGTCAAATTTCAAAGAAAGATCAAACGTTGCTTTGGCTTCAGGCTCGTCCACACTTGGAAAGGCTTCACGCGCAAAATGGCTCTCAAACTGAGTTGAAAGGACTTCCTTCTTCACACCATCAATGCTGTAGTAAGATGGGTAAATCCCAGTCATATTGTCAGTGATCTTACCAGAATAGGTCAGAGTAACTGTCACTTGACCTGTGCCTTCCAATTCAACATAAACTGCTTCATTGGCATCATCAACCGTAAATGGACGGGCTTGACCGGCTACTTCTACTGTTTCAATGGTCAAATCTTTTTGGTGAAGCGAGATCTTTTCCGCCTTGGCTTGACCTGTGATCACCACACGACCGCTAAAGGTCTTGGTTTTACGACTTAAATCCAAAAACACTTCATAATGTTCTGGAACGAATGTTTCTACAAAATGTGCAACTGCTTGCATAATTTCCTCCTTTAAATGTTTCACGCTTTTCCAATCAAAAGCCCTAATAAAACTATTTTATCACAAAGTTGGGATAAAAGAAAAGACAAGCATGACAATGCCTGTCTGAGATCGAAAAGACTCCATGATCTTACATTTCGATAATTTTACCTGTTTCAAAGTAAACTACCCATTCACAGATATTTTTTGCATAATCTCCGATGCGTTCCAAGAAGTTGATCACTTGGAAATAATCACGACCAGTCACGATGGACTCTGGATTTTTCCGAATTTCTTCTGTTGCTAATTCTTGGATGCTATCGAAATAATGGTTGATGACTTCATCTCGTGAAGCAACTTCATAGGCCAAATCCACATCGCCTTTGAGGTAAACATCTAGTGTCGCTTCGACAAAATCTTTGACTTCACGGCCCATCTTGCTGATTTCTTCCTCAACAGATTGGATACGGACTTCC
>JAWGXY010000073.1:0-9166 GCA_032572035.1 Streptococcus parasanguinis | reverse complement strand
AAAGAGAAATTTCTCAAAAAAGAGAAATCCATTGAACAAAAAACATTCTTTTATCGGACCCTTCTACTCAAGGTCGTTCCAATTGTATCGGTTCTTTTATTTATCCTAGCTTTCATTCCATGGATTCGGTATTTTATTAGTACCAGAACTCGTCGGATTGCAAAAGGAGTACGATTATACGAACCACCACAGAATTTACCTCCTCTTGTCCTAGCTAAGGCACTGTATCAACTTGATTTTGAACGGATGGTGATGTCTAGAGAGAAGGGGCAACTAAAATTTAATCATCTCATCCAGGCAACCGTGTTAGATCTTATTGATCGAGGAAATCTTCGGTTGACTAGGGATGAAAATGGGGAAACCTTGACCTGTCTCCATTATGAAGGCTTGGCTGATTTTGAATTAAAGTTTATTGAAATGATTTTTGATCAAGAATCTGAAATCAATATCAGTGAGGTATTCTCAAAGTATAAAATTGATAAAGTAGCCCTAAAAAAAGACTTTCGAGCTGCTAAATCAGACACGCAACGAGACCGTATTCGAAAGATCGGAAATGAAGTTCAATCCCTTTTAAAAAAGGATGCCCAGCAATTGTCAAAAGGTGTCGATAAGGAGATTGCGAAATTAGGATTGCCTTCTTATTTTAGAGACTTATCTGAGAAAGAAGAAGCTCTTTCAAAAACAGGCTGTGCCTTACATTTTTGGCTCTTACTGATCTTATTTGTGAGCATGTGTTTCTTATCTTTTGGATTCGGTTCACACCTATCTTCCTTCTATTTTTGGATGATTGTATTGTTGGTCGTCTTCTTCATTCCATTTTATATTCTTGTGAAAATTCGCGAAGATCATCTACAATCCTTAGAGAACTTGGATTCACAATTCCAATGGATGGCCTTTCGAAATATGATCGAAAGTATTCCAAATTTCAACCAAGCAGAACTTGAGAGTGTCATCCTATGGAATCGTATCTTAGTCTATGCAACCATGTATGGTCAAGCTAAAAAAGTGAGTCAGGTACTCAAAAATCATCAGATTTCCTTACCATATGAGAATTGGGATGCTGTTGTTTGGATAACGACCTCTTCAAATTCCTTCCTAGACGGCTCTACCTTGATGAGTTATGCAGATGATTCCTATAGCGTTTCAAGCTTCTCTACTAACTCCTCAGATGGCAGTGGCGGTTTTGACGGCGGTGGCTTTTCTGATGGTGGCGGTGGCGGAGGATTTGGAGCCTTCTAACAGTCATGATAAGAGGACTAGAATCTACGGATTTTAGTCTTTCTTTTTGCACTCAAAGAAGAATCATCGTTGAAAAAAGTGCCTATTTTCGCTATAATAGGACAGATAGAGAAATTGAGGAGAAATCCGATGTAGAGATGAATTTGTAAATTTATCAAAAAATAAGAAGAGAAAGAATTAGGAACATGAACGTACAAGAAGAAATTAAAAAACGCCGTACCTTTGCCATCATCTCCCACCCGGATGCTGGTAAAACGACGATTACTGAGCAGTTGCTCTACTTTGGTGGGGAGATTCGGGAAGCCGGTACTGTCAAAGGGAAGAAAACAGGAAACTTTGCTAAATCCGACTGGATGGATATCGAGAAACAACGTGGGATTTCGGTAACCTCATCTGTCATGCAGTTTGACTACGATGGAAAACGCGTTAATATCCTTGATACCCCAGGGCACGAGGACTTCTCAGAAGATACTTACCGGACCTTGATGGCGGTGGATGCGGCGGTTATGGTCGTAGACTCTGCTAAAGGGATCGAGGCTCAAACCAAGAAATTGTTTGAGGTTGTGAAACACCGTGGCATTCCAGTCTTTACCTTTATGAACAAGCTGGACCGTGATGGACGTGAGCCATTGGACCTCTTGCAAGAATTGGAAGAAGTCTTGGGCATCGCAAGTTACCCAATGAACTGGCCGATCGGGATGGGGAAAGCCTTTGAGGGGCTTTACGACCTCTATAATCAACGCTTGGAACTCTACAAAGGGGATGAACGTTTTGCCAGTCTAGAAGATGGAGACAAGCTCTTTGCCAACAATCCATTCTACGAGCAGGTGAAAGACGATATCGAACTTTTGCAAGAAGCTGGAAATGAATTCTCAGAAGAAGCCATCCTTGCGGGTGAATTAACTCCAGTTTTCTTTGGTTCGGCTCTTACTAACTTTGGGGTGCAGACTTTCTTGGAAACCTTCCTCAAGTTTGCTCCAGAACCACACGGCCACAAGAAGACTGATGGAGAAATGGTCGATCCTTATGACAAGGATTTCTCAGGCTTTGTCTTTAAAATCCAAGCCAACATGGACCCTCGTCACCGTGACCGGATTGCCTTTGTGCGGATCGTATCGGGTGAATTTGAGCGTGGGATGAGTGTCAACCTGCCTCGTACTGGTAAGGGCGCTAAGCTATCAAATGTCACCCAGTTTATGGCCGAAAGCCGTGAGAATGTCAGCAATGCCGTAGCAGGAGACATCATCGGGGTCTACGATACAGGGACTTATCAGGTTGGGGATACGCTGACAGTTGGTAAAAACAAGTTCGAATTTGAACCACTGCCAACCTTTACCCCTGAAATTTTCATGAAGGTGTCTGCCAAGAACGTTATGAAGCAAAAATCCTTCCACAAAGGGATTGAGCAATTGGTGCAAGAAGGAGCTATCCAGCTCTATACCAACTACCAAACAGGTGAATACATGTTAGGTGCGGTTGGGCAACTCCAGTTTGAAGTCTTTAAGCACCGGATGGAAAATGAATACAATGCCGAAGTGGTCATGAGCCCAATGGGTAAAAAGACCGTTCGCTGGATCAAACCAGAAGACTTGGATGAGCGCATGTCTTCAAGCCGAAATATCTTGGCTAAGGACCGCTTTGACCAGCCAGTCTTCCTCTTTGAAAATGACTTTGCCCTCCGCTGGTTTGCGGACAAGTATCCAGACGTTGAGTTGGAAGAAAAGATGGGATAAGGAACGTTTTCAAAACCGATCCATAACAATAGAAATAAGAAAACGGAAGCTTATCCGTTTTCGCTTTTAAAGGAGAAATGATGGGATTATTAAGTGGTTTGATGGGCAATGCCTCTCAAAAAAATGTTGACAAAGTAGAAAGAGATCTGGAAGATATTTTGGTGCCGGGAGAGCAAGTCACTCTCGCTTTTAGCCTGATTCGTGATTTGATCGTCTTTACCGAATTTCGTTTGATCTTGGTGGATAAGCAAGGAGTAACAGGAAAGAAGACATCCTACAAATCCCTTCCTTATCGCTCGATCTCTCGATTTTCAGTCGAAACTTCCGGTCATTTTGATTTGGATGCCGAATTAAAAATCTGGGTCTCTTCTGCAGTCGAGCCTTCAGAAGTTTTACAATTCAAGAGTGACAGCAGCGTCATTGAAATCCAGCAAGCATTAGCCAGTGCAGTTTTTAAATAAAAATATCATTTTGATAGAGAACAGTTGAGAAAGGAGACGGAATGTTTATCGAAAAACAATTGGGTCAAGATCGGAAATGGATCAATATCGACTCGGATATGATTGCTGAAAACTCATATCTTTATAAAAAATACGAGATTGACAAAGAAACCATTGAGTACGCGATGGATAAGAACGAACGTGCCCATATGGATTATAATCGAGAAAACGGTACGATCACATTTATCTACAATGTATTGGATTTAGAAAAGGACAAGGAATACTACGAAACCATCCCTATGACCTTTATCGTTCAAGATACGCGACTCGTGACCATCAGTAACCAGGACAATGCCTATATCATTGAACAAATGGTTCGCTATTTGGAAAGCCATGGGGAGTTGTCGATCTATAAGTTGCTTTTTGCAGGTCTTGAAATGATCAGTAATGCTTATTATCCGATTATTGATCGCTTAGATAAGCACAAGGATGAACTCAATCGTTTGCTTCGAAAGACAACGACGACCAAGAATCTTTATGCCCTGTCTGACCTTGAGACCGGTATGGTGTATCTGGTCGCAGCAGCCAAGCAGAATCGGATGTTGCTAGAACATATTAAAGCGCATGCCATTTATCGCAGGATGAATGATGTTGAAAAAGAGCAGTTTGATGATGCCATGATCGAAGCGCGTCAGTTGGCTTCGATGACTGAGTTGATTTCCAATGTCTTGCAACAGTTGTCAGGATCTTACAACAATATCCTAAACAACAACTTGAATGACAACTTGACAACCCTAACCATCTTTGAAGCCTTGTTGGCGGTTTTAGCCGTTATCACCGGTTTCTTTGGAATGAATATCCCTCTTCCGATGACAAAGGATCCCAATGCTTGGATTTATGTATCCGTATGTAGCTTTATATTATGGCTCATTTTGGGAAAGGTTATGCGGTGGATTGTGAAACAAAGATAAAAAAGAGGCTTGGAGAAATCCGAGCCTCTTCGTATCTAGAATAATCTGAGAAATAGGAACCATCTAGACACCTGCCCTCCTCTCCAAAGAAGGGGCAGTGTGAATAGTTCATTGACTGTACAAAATCTTCTTGGAAATAGTAGGAGTAGATTTAATAGTACTGAGTGGTTCTAAATAAATCAGAACTTAGAATAAATCGTTGAATCAGATAAAATGATCCTATTTCTTTATACAGAAATATTTTAGATACTAACTGTATTATACATATTTATTTGTAAAAACGCAAGAACTACCAAAAAAAGTTTTTCCGAAGTTTTTATACTCCTATTTAAAGGGATTCTTGAACGGTGTCAGAAGAAAGTCAGCTAAATCTAGGGGAAACTGCCCTCTTGACTATTTTCAAGTTTTTAAAAATTTTTCCTAAAAAATAAAATTATTCTCCTTTGACTATCATTTGGTCGTCCATTGTGTTATACTAGATAAGTTGCAAACTTGTATGAGAGAAATGCTGGTGAGATGGAACAATTAGAAAAGGAATGTTGGTCAATCTCCCACAAGGAGGATCTTGGTGTCTTTTCGTTTGGAAAACGACTTTAATCAACCAAATCCGCTAGTGCGAAAACATTTTTCGCAGAAGGGAATTCCATAAAAAAACGATTGGGTTTTCCTTTAGATGAGTCTTGCGACAGGTAACCGGGAAGGAGACTTCCTATGCAATCAGTGCGTTTTCGCATTGAAAAGAAGTGTGATAAAGTGGCTTCGCACCACTTTTTAGAAAGAAGAAAGAATTGAAATTCAATGAATTTAACTTATCTGCTGAATTATTAGCAGAAATCGAAAAAGCTGGCTTTGTAGAAGCGAGCCCGATCCAGGAACAAACCATTCCGTTGGCTCTTGAAGGAAAAGATGTCATCGGTCAAGCGCAAACAGGGACTGGTAAAACAGCCGCTTTCGGTCTTCCAACGTTGGAGAAGATTGATGTCGATAACACAGTGATCCAAGCCCTTGTCATTGCCCCAACGCGTGAGTTGGCGGTTCAAAGTCAGGAAGAATTGTTCCGCTTTGGACGCAGTAAGGGTGTCAAGGTTCGCTCTGTCTATGGTGGATCAAGCATTGAAAAGCAAATCAAAGCCTTGAAGTCAGGTGCTCACATCGTTGTGGGAACACCTGGACGCTTGCTAGATTTGATCAAGCGCAAGGCCTTGAAACTCGATCATATTGAAACCTTGATCCTGGATGAAGCAGATGAAATGCTCAACATGGGCTTCTTGGAAGATATCGAAGCCATCATTAGCCGTGTCCCAGAAACACGCCAAACCTTGCTCTTTTCAGCAACGATGCCAGAAGCCATCAAACGCATCGGTGTTCAGTTTATGAAAGAGCCAGAACACGTTAAGATTGCGGCTAAAGAATTGACAACCGATTTGGTCGATCAATACTATATTCGTGTCAAAGAGGGCGAAAAATTTGATACCATGACTCGTCTCATGGACGTGGAGCAACCAGAGCTTGCTATCGTCTTTGGTCGGACAAAACGTCGGGTCGATGAATTGACTCGTGGCTTGAAGATTCGTGGCTTCCGAGCAGAAGGGATTCACGGTGATTTGGATCAAAACAAACGTCTCCGAGTGCTTCGTGACTTTAAAAATGGGAACTTGGACGTCTTGGTAGCAACAGACGTTGCGGCACGTGGCTTGGATATTTCAGGTGTTACCCATGTCTACAACTACGATATTCCACAAGATCCAGAAAGCTATGTTCACCGGATCGGACGGACAGGTCGTGCTGGGAAAACAGGGCAATCCATTACCTTTGTTTCGCCAAATGAAATGGGCTATTTGCAAATCATTGAGAACTTGACTAAAAAGCGGATGAAGGGAATGAAACCTGCAACAGCAGAAGAAGCCTTCCAAGCGAAAAAACAAGTAGCGCTGAAGAAAATTGAGCGAGACTTTGAAGATGAAAAAATCCGGACCAACTTTGAGAAGTTTGGCAAGGATGCTCGCAAATTGGCTGCAGAATTCACTCCTGAAGAATTGGCTATGTATATTTTGAGCTTGACCGTTCAAGATCCAGACAGCCTTCCAGAAGTTGAAATTGCGCGTGAAAAACCATTGCCATTTAAACCATCCGGTGGTGGCTTTGGTGGAAAAGGCAAAGGTGGCCGTGGAAATGGCCGTCGTGGAGACCAACGTCGTGACCGCAATCGCAGAGATGACCGTGAAGGTGGACGCCGTGATTTCAAACGCAAGTCCAATAAAAATAGCCGAGACTTTGAAGGCAAAGGCAACAAACGTCCTCATCGTACTTCCAATGAAAAGAAAAATGGATTTGTTATCCGCAACAAAGGGGATAAATAAGCCCTAAGAACGGTCTAGCAATAGGCCGTTTTTTTAATGAAAATCAAAAATACAAGGGTTAACCAGCTGTTAACCCTTGTATATTTATAAGGAGACCTAAATGATAACTGACTCTTTTAGAAAAATGTATCATGATAAGGAGCATCCAAAAAAGTCAGATAACAGAAAGAATGAATTCCTAAAATGGAATATTTCTGTTAACATATTAAGTCTACAATTATTTCTAAGCCTTGTCAAGAATTTTTTCTTATATTTTTAAAAATTTTTAACTAAAAAGATAAAAATTGACAATCTTAGCTAAAAGGTTATAATGAATATAATAACTATATCAATTATAAAGAGGTGGCGTCCATGGTGATTGCATTAAAAAACGATGATCTAGAAGTACAATGTAAGACATTTGGAGGGGAATTGAGCTCCATTCGTAATAAAGAAGGCATAGAATATCTCTGGCAAGGGGATCCAGAGTATTGGTCAGGACAAGCGCCTGTTTTGTTTCCAATTTGCGGAAGCGTTCGTAATGGCCAAGTACAGTATCATCTAAAAGATGGAGTGAAGACCGGTCAGCTGCCAAGACACGGTCTCATTCGCAAGAGAGAGTTTGAACTCAAAGAACAAACAGACCATCGTCTTGTCTTTGAAATCACCTCTAACGAAGAGAGCCTGCAAAATTATCCCTACCATTTTCGAGTTGAAATCGTTTATGAATTACAAGGGAAAGAAATCACCATCACCTATCGTGTACAAAATCTAGAGTCTGATCAAGTCATGCCTTATTTCATTGGAGGGCATCCAGCCTTTCATTGTCCCCTTTTAGCAGATGAAGACTATGAAGACTACGAGTTGATTTTTGAAAAAGAAGAAAGCTGTAGCGTCCCTCTCTTGTTCACAGAAACTGGATTGGTCGATCGCCTGCAGCGGACGCCATTTTTCGATCATAAGCGTAGCCTACCTTTGCGACATGAACTATTTGAAAAAGATGCCATTATTTTAGATCAGTTAGCCTCTAAATCTGTGAAGCTTATCTCGAAAAAATCAGGTAAAGGTTTGGAATTTGATTTTGCAGATTTTGAAAATCTGGTCCTTTGGTCTACTAATAACAAGGGGCCCTTCATTGCCTTAGAGCCTTGGACAGGTATTTCCACATCTGCAGAAGAGGGCGATTTCTTCGAAGACAAAAAAGGTGTGATCCAGTTGGACCCTCAAGAGACACGGAGTCATCAGTACCGTATCACCATTTTGTAAATGAAAAACCGTTGGACTATGGAGTCCGACGGTTTTTTTTGATATAGTTTAGCTTAGCTTGGCGTGATTTCTTTTTAAAGAGAGCCTCGGCAGACATAGCAGAGGGTTTATCTGGATAGGATTCTTTGTAAAGAAGTTTAACGGGGAGGCGAGCCCGTGTGTATTTGGCGCCTTTTCCAGCATTGTGAGTCTTTAAGCGTTTTTCGATATCCGTGGTGTAGCCAGTGTAGAGGGAGCCATCCGCACACTCTAAAACATACATGTAAGCCTTAGTTCCCATAGTAGATCTCATGAATCTCGTCTGTATAGCTGCCATCTTCATTGTGAATAAAGAGAGGAGGCAGAATTTTTAAACCATCCAGTGAGCCATCCTTGATCGCCTCAATCAATAACATATTCGCCTCTTTGGTCACTTTTGGATAGACAAACTGGATCCGCTTAGGTGCAAGATTGTAACGCTTCATGGTTTCGATGATATCTAAAAAGCGATCTGGACGATGGACCATCGCTAAGCGACCATTTGATTTGAGAACCCGCTGGGCCACATGGCAAATCTCATCTAAATTCGTGGTAATTTCATGCCGGGCTAAGAGGTAGTGTTCACTCTCATTGAGATTGGAATGCTCATCTACCTTGAAATAAGGAGGATTACAGAGGATAATATCCACCTTACTCCCCTTGATATGTCGAGGCAAATGCTTGAGGTCATCGGTGATCATGGACATTTGCTGGTTCAAGCCATTGAGGGCAATCGAGCGGATAGCCATATCTGCTAAACGTTCCTGAATTTCGACGCCAATGATCTGAGCCTCTGTTCGGGTACTTGCAAATAGTCCCACAGCTCCATTTCCAGCGCAGAGATCCACGATCAATCCTCGCTTGGGCAATTTTGGAAAACGCGAGAGCAGGACGCTATCCACGGAGTAACTAAAAACTTCCCGATTTTGTATGATTTTCACATCACTTGAAAAGAGTTGATTGACGCGCTCACCGTCTTTTAATTCGATATCTGTCATGGCTCTATTATAGCATGAAAAGAAGCTTGGGAAAAGATCGATAAAACATAAAAAGAGGCTGGAACAAAAGTCCTAGCCTCTCAATTATTTTTGGATTGTCGATCAAGACGCAGTGGTTGAGTGGGCTCTACTACGCTGATTTCATCAGCTTTTACAGCCCTA
>JAWGXY010000072.1:0-9411 GCA_032572035.1 Streptococcus parasanguinis | reverse complement strand
GGCACGCCGCCAGCGTTCATCCTGAGCCAGGATCAAACTCTCATTAAAATAATTGTTTGTCTTAAACTCATTCTGTCACTGACAGATTTATTGTTTTTTTATTGTTCAGTTACTACAACCTTAGTTATAGCGCCCTGCACATTGGTTCGTCTTGTTCAGTTTTCAAAGGTCTTTGTCGCTCTCGCGCGACAACTATATTAGTATATCATGACCTACTCTTACTGTCAACACTTTTTTTCAAAAAATTTTACTTTCTTGAAAGTTTTTTGAATAAAGAAAATAGAGAGGGAATCCTCTCTATTTATATTCTTGTCTGTATTTGTTTTCTTCAGCTTTGTTAGCCCATACATAATGACCTGGTTTAATTTCAACCATTTGTGGTTTATCTTCAGAGTAATCATGTTGTTCTGGATCATAGATTTTTAGAACTTTTTTACGTTCTAGAATTGGATCTGGAATTGGGACCGCTGAAAGAAGCGATTGCGTGTACGGATGGATTGGGTGGTTAAATAGCTCTTCAGTTTCTGCTACTTCTACAATAACCCCTTTATAGATAACTGCAATACGGTCAGAAATGAAGCGCACAACTGACAAGTCATGGGCGATAAAGAGATAGGTCAAGCCTAATTCTCTTTGGAATTTTTTCAAAAGGTTCAAGACCTGCGCACGTACTGAAACGTCAAGGGCTGAGATTGGTTCATCCGCAATGACAAATTCTGGTTCCATGACAAGTGCACGGGCAATACCGATCCGTTGACGTTGACCACCTGAAAATTCGTGAGGGTAACGTGTCAAATGTTCTGCAAGAAGTCCAACTTCATGCATAATATTTTTCACTTTTTCCTGACGTTCTTCTTCGCTGTTAAACAAATGGTGATTGATCAAACCTTCGGAGATAATATAATCAACTGTAGCACGTTCATTCAAACTTGCTGCTGGGTCTTGGAAGATCATTTGAATTTTACGGATCAACTCTGATTTTTCACTATGAGAGTTTTTTCCGTTGATCTTGCGCCCATCATAAATAATTTCTCCAGCACTTGTATCATTCAAACCAATGATTGCACGTCCAATTGTCGTCTTCCCACTTCCTGATTCACCAACAAGAGAGAATGTTTCTCCCTTATTAATGAAGAAATTGGCATTCTTTACAGCAACGAATTTTTTACTTCCTTCACCGAAGGAAATTTCTAAATCTTTAATTTCAACTAATTTTTCAGTCATTTCCTTCCTCCTATTCTGTAATGTGAGTGAAGCCCATTTTTGAGCCAATCTTTTCGTGAAGGTTTTCGATTACTTCTGGTTTATGAACTGTTGGTGCATCTGGATGGAGCAACCATGTCTTAGCCCAGTGAGTATCGGTTACTTTGAAAGCAGGTGCCTCTTCTTCAAAATCAATCTGCATTGCATAGTCTGAACGAAGTGCGAAGGCATCTCCTTTGATTGGAGCATACAATGATGGCGGAGTCCCTGGAATAGAGTAAAGATCACCATCTGAGGTTGACAATTGAGGCAAGCTTGAAAGCAAGCTCCATGTATATGGATGTTTTGGATCGTAGAAAATTTCTTCTACTTTCCCAAACTCAACAATTTCGCCAGCATACATAACGGCTACTTTATCTGCAATACTTGCAACCACACCTAAGTCGTGGGTGATAAAGATAACTGTAAATTGGTATTCTTTTTGAAGGGATTTCAACAAATCAATGATTTGCGCTTGAATGGTTACGTCAAGGGCTGTTGTTGGTTCATCACAGATCAAGATATCTGGACGGCAGGCCAAGGCGATGGCAATAACGATCCGTTGACGCATCCCACCTGAATATTGGAATGGATACTCATCAAAACGACGTTCAGCATCTGGAATTCCAACTTTCTCCATATAGTCCAAAGCCATTTCTTTAGCTTCTTTAGCTGTCTTTCCTTGGTGTTTGATAATGACTTCGGTAATTTGTGATCCAATTGTGTTGATTGGGTCCAAACTTGTCATTGGGTCTTGGAAAATTGTAGCGATCTTAGATCCACGAATATTTTCCCAATCTTTATTCGATTTCAGATCCGTCAATTCTTGACCACGGTATTTAATCGAACCTTGGGCAATACGGCCGTTATCTTCTAACATTCCGGTGAATGTTTTTGTCAAAACTGATTTTCCGGAACCTGACTCACCAACTAAGGCAAGAACTTCACCTTCTACTAGCTCAAGCGATACGCCACGAATCGCTGTCAGTACGCGATCGCGCACGTCAAATTCCACTACGATATCTTGAGCAGATAAAATAATATTGTTATTTGATGTCATATCTACTCCTCCTATCTATGTGTACGTGGGTCGCTGGCATCGGCCAAGTTTTGTCCGACGATAAAGAATGACAAGGATACTAAAATCAAAACAGTAAGCGGAATCCAGAATAGGTAGGCATTGGTAGTTACGTTTTGAGAATAGTCAGAAATCAACCGTCCCAAACTTGGAACTGTAATTGGAAGACCAAGTCCGAAGAAGGAAAGGAAGGCTTCATAAGAAATAAAGCTTGGAAGCAACTGTGATGTTTGTGTCACGATAACAGATACCAATTGAGGCAAAATATTTTTCGTAACAATTTTTAAAGTTGGTGTTCCTAATGTTCGGCTGGCAAGGTTGTACTCCAAATCACGGTAACGCATAATTTGGACACGAATGGTATAAGCAATTCCGATCCATCCTGTTAAGGACATAGCAAGAATCAAGTTCCAGAAACCAGATCCCATTGAGTAAGTCAAGACGATAACGATCAACATAAATGGAATGTTTGAAATAACGTTATAAACTTCCATCATGATACGGTCGATAGATTTTGAGATCCCCCAAATTCCACCAACGATGACTCCGACTACCACGTTAATAACAGTGGCGATGAAGGAAATGATAATAGAATTTCGAGCACCAAACCAAACTCCATCAAAGAGGGATTTACCGTTATTATCTGTACCAAAGAAAGCTTTGGCACTTGGTGGATTCAAACGTGCTGAAAAGTCATTTACCTTACTTACGTCGTTGTAATCAAAATTTGAAAACATCGGGTAGACAAAACTCATCAAGAGAATCCCAATTAAAATAGCAAGCATAATGATGGTAGTTCTTTTTTTCAAGAATTGTCTGAATACAGATTTCCAGTAAGAATATGCTGGAGCATCGATTACTTCAGAGGCAAAGTCATCGCGTTTTACAAACTGAAATTTATTTTTATCGATTGTAGCCATTATTTGCCTCCTTTCGTATTCGTTAATTTAATCCGTGGATCAAGCACTGTCATCAAGATATCACCTAACATGGCAGCAAAGATACCAAGTGATGTGAAGATGAAGACAAGTCCGATGACCATGGTGTTGTTTGATGCTTTAATAGAGTCAATCAACATTTTACCCATACCTGGGAAAGCGAAGACCGTTTCAGTAAGTGTCGCACCTGAGATAACTCCAATAATAGAACCTGGAATACCAGATACCAATGGAACCATCGCATTTTTGAAGATGTGTTTTCTTGAAATCTCACGTTCTGACAATCCTTTTGAACGAGCAAAACGGACGAAATCTTGCGAGTGGATATCGATCATGTAACGACGAATCCAAACTGCGATAAATGGCGCACTCAACAAGCCAAGAATCAGAGAAGGCAATACATATGAACGCCAATCCTGTGCTCCAAGTACTGGGAATGAGTCTGGAAGTCCAAAGAATGAACCTGCTAGACGCACAATGTAAACAAGGGCAATAGTTGGAAGAGACATCATAAATGTCAAGGTTGCTGTTGAGATGCTATCAAACCATGAGTTCTTGAACAGAGCCATGTAAGATCCTAATGGGATCGCAATCAAGTAAGCAATCGCAATACCAATCAAACCAATGATTGAAGAAGATGCAATCATGGATGGATTCTCATAGTTGCTCAACGTTGCTGTATAAGCGTCCCCTTTACCAAATCGACTGATGTCTTGTGAGTCTGCCTTACTTGGTGATTTGTAAGTACGTGAGTAGATATCGATGGAAGATGTCTTTTTACCTGTTGGGAAGTTCACTTCACTCTTCTTAGTTGTTCCTTGTCCTTGGGTAATAACTTGAAGAACAGGAGTATTTGAATAAGTTGGATATGAATTTCCAAGGTTTAAGGTCACAAAGTTTTGGTGTACATACGGGAATTGACCATTAAAGTACAAGAGGTATTTGTGCTTCGTACCAGAACCTACAACAGACCAACCAATAGATGGATCATTTTCAATACGGATATAGCGTTTGAGGTTTGGATTTGAGGCATCTTTCACCCAACCTGGATGATCAAATTGAATCAAATTCGCATAGAAACTAATGACACGTTCAAAAACCGGAATTTCACGCACCGCATAGAAAGACTTGCTTTCTGGGAAACGTTTCAACTGCCAACCATGACCTAATTTTTTAATGTATTCCTTATAGATTTTTTCATTAGCAGTAGTCGCATCAACTGTTACGGAAGAATCTTCTTCACTTGCTTTTTGTTGCAAGCTCTTTGAATCCATGTATTCCAAATAACCCATGCGATCGTAGACAGTATTTTCGTAGTTGATCTTCGAATCTTTTGTCTTCGCTACTTTATTGTAGTTAGGGTCATTCTTAAAGATGAGATTTCTCGGTGTTAGCGTATAGATAATCATGTAGGTTAATGTCGTGACGAGAAAGATCGACACTAACGAACGCAAAATACGCATAAAAACATATTTTTTCATATTTCATTCCTTTAATGTCCAAAAGAACTTTCTCCCCTAGAAGAGAAAGTTCTAATGAAAATCAATAATTTAATTATTTAACGTGTTTTTCAAGATCTTGTTGAGCTTTTTTGTTTGACTCAGCTTTTTCTTTTTGCCATTTCTTAAGGGCTTCATCGTATTGTTTCTTAGTAACCGGCTCATCTTGAACTTCAACGTATTTCAAGTATGTTGAACCTTTGTTACCTGTTTGTGATGATGGTTCAGAGAATGGAACTACCTTAGAAACAACTGTTGCAGCACCTGTACTTGACATCGTTGGAATAACAATCGCACTATCTGTCAACCAAGCTTGAGCTGCTGCGTATTTTTCATAACGTTTCACAACATCTTGTGTTTCGTTGTTTGCATCGTCAAGAAGTTTTGCAAACTCATCCAAACCTACAGCTTTTGCTGATGGGTTATCTACACCACCTGCAAAACCAAGGTAAACTTTTGTTTGGTCCTCAGAAGCTGGTTGAAGAGTATCAAGGTAAGTTGATGGATCATCATAGTCTGGGTTCCATCCTACCATTCCTTGAAGATCCCAGTCTGCGTCTGCAGCTGATGGCACATTCAAAGTAATATTCAACACTTCGTCTGAGTCCATCATTTGAAGATCAAGAACGACATTGTCTTTACCAAGAGTATCTTCCACAGTTTGTTTCAGAGATTGCATCCGTGAAACAAAGTTTGTAGAATTTTGTGCTACCGGTACATCAATATGAATTGGGAATTGAACACCATCTTTTTGAAGTTCAGCTTTGGCTTTTTCAAGTTGTGCTTTCGCTTTATCTTTGTTGTAAAGACCATCTTGACCATCTGCAAGGTTGATACCCTTCCATTGGTCTCCATAAGTAGTCAACTTATCTGCAACTACATTTCCGAAGTCTTTTCCATCTACTTGTACGAACGCAGGTGCAACATATGTATTACGGATAGCTGGTTTAGCAAATTCTTTACCATTGACTTGTGCTGAGTAGCTTTCACGGTTCAAGGCAAAAGTGACGGCCTGACGGAAATCTTTGTTCAAAATTGCTTTCTTAGTAGAAGATTTTTCAGCATCGGATTTCTTAGCAGTGTGTTTGTAAGATTGACGATCAAGGTTAAAGCCAAGAACTGCTACACCTGATCCTGCTGGTGTAGTAAAGATATCGTCTTTATATTTTTTCTCTACAGTTGCAAAGTTTGAACTTGCAGGGAAAAGGCGAGCTTTTGTATAAGCACCATCAGAGAATCCACGTGCCAATGAATCTTGGTCTGATCCATCGTAATAAGTATATTTTACTTCTTTCAGGTGAACGTTTTTCTTATCCCAGTAGTTGTCATTCTTTTCAAATACAACAGATGATTTTGAAGTGATTGATTTAAGAAGGAAAGGTCCGTTTGCAAGGATTGACTTCACATCGTTTGGTTGACCAAAATCATCTCCCTTACTCTTCAAGAACTCTGTGCTTATTGGGAACAAAATTCCGTTAGTCGTTTTAGAGTTCCAGAAAGTTTCAGGTTTGTTCAATGTGTATTGAAGTGTGTAATCATCAACCGCTTTGACACCAACTTGGCTGAAGTCTGTAGTTTTTCCTTGCACATAATCATCCAAGCCTTTGATAGATCCTTGAACTAGTGGAAGAGTTTCAGATTTTTTATCAGCAGCGTGTTTCAAACCAGTCACGAAGTCTTTGGCAGTCACTTCACCGTGTTCTTCACCATCCGCATCATACCATTTGACACCTTTACGAATCTTGTAGGTATAAGTCAAACCGTCTTTAGAAACAGACCAGTCTTCCGCAAGTGAAGGTACAAGGTTACCGTATTTATCATTTTCTAACAAACCGTCTACCACATTTGTAGTGATGTCATGGGTAGCAGCTTTAGAAGAAATTGTATAGTCCAAAGTTGTTGGATCTGAAGTGTAGACATAACCATAGTTTTTGTCTTCGCCTGAGCTTGCTTTGCTAGTATTTGAACTAGAACATGCAGCTAACAATCCAGCTGCAAGGAGTGTTACTCCGGCAACTGCGAATACTTTACCTTTTTTCATAGGAATTCTCCAATAGTTTTTTTAGATTTGTTTAAGATTATATCACAAGTAGAAAAAAAAGTAAACTAAATTTTCTGAATATTTGCTTCAACACCATCCAAAAACCTTGCTATGATTGACTTTTTAGCCTAATTGATGATTTTACGATTTTCCATTAATCATTTGTATGATACAATAGAGAGGACTAAGCAACGAGGAAACAACTGTGAAAAAATTCTTTCTTTCTTTTTTAACCTTCATCCTGCTGTTATGCAGTTTACCTTATCAAGTCGTTCTAGCAGACGATCTAGATCTTCCTGCTCAAAGTGCTATTGCTGTTGAAGCTGATACAGGTAAAATCTTATATGAAAAGGATTCGGAGAAAAAGCGAGATGTGGGGGGACTATCTACACTCTTGACCACTTATCTGATTTTCGAAGCCATTCATGAAAAAAAACTTTCTCTAAAAGATCCTATCAAACTGTCTGAGAAAGCTCTGGCCTTAAATGATATCGAAGGCGCTGGTACTCTTCCTATGGAAGCGAACCAATATACAGTTGAACAGTTATTGACTGCTCTTTTAGTTGGAAATTCTAGCACTGCTGCCTTGGCCTTAGCTGAGAAAGTGGGGGGCTCCGAAAAAAGCTTCGTTGAAAAAATGAAGCAAAAACTTGCTGAATGGGGCATTCAATCTCCTCATTTAATCAATGCTACCGGATTAAATACTCAAACCATCAGCGGAGATCCTGACGGGAAAGGAGACGAAAATCAATTGAGTGCTTATGATATTGCTGTCATTGCCAAGCACTTACTCCAGGATTTTCCTGAAGTGACCAAATATACTTCAAAACCCACTGCTCTTTTTTCAAACACGCAGATTGAAAACCCCAACCTGATGCTAGAAGGCATGCCGAATTACCGTTCTGGAGTTGATGGCCTACGGGTCAGCAACTCTACCAAAGGTGGCATCACCTTTGCTGCATCAACGACGCAAAATGGCATCCATATGATCACGGTTGTCCTAGGAGTGGAGGCAGTTGACGGTGATCCGTATGCACGTTTTGTGGCTACTTCTTCTCTGATGAACTACGTGGTACGGACCTTTGTTTCTTCCATTGTCGTCAAAAAAGGAGATCCTTACGGAAAAAGTAAGGCAACTGTCATGGATGGGAAATCCGAAACTGTTTTAGCTATTGCAAAAAAAGATTTCTATATCGTCGAAAAGCAAGGCAGTCAAGCGGAACCAAAAATTCAATTCAAGAGTAACCAAGAATCATTCCGAGCACCTGTCAAATCAGGCACAAGTCTTGGAAAATTACACTACACTGATCCAGATAAAATCGGACGTGGCTACTTAGAAGATCAAGAACCAACAGTCGATATGGTAGCAGGAAGAACCATTGAGAAAAGCTTTTTCTTAAAGGTTTGGTGGAATGAATTTGTTCGTTATGTCAACGAAAAATTATAAGTAAAAAAATCACAATGGAGTCAAATCCATTGTGATTTTTGATTGATGAAAATGAATTATCCTACAGATCCTTCCATTTCGTAGCTAATGAGTCGGTTTAACTCAACGGCGTATTCCATTGGAAGTTCTTTTGTAAAGGGCTCTACAAATCCCATGACAATCATTTCTGTCGCTTCTGATTCAGACAAACCACGACTCATCAAATAATAAAGTTGTTCTTCTGAAATTTTTGAAACCTTGGCCTCGTGCTCCAAAGCAACTTGTGAGTTGTGGATTTCATTAAATGGAATCGTGTCTGATGCAGATAAATCATCCATGATAATAGTGTCACACTCAATGTGAGAAACTGATTTCTTAGAGTTCTTGTTGAAAGTCACTTGTCCACGGTAGTCTACCTTTCCGCCACCCTTCGCGATGGATTTAGATACGATAGACGAGCTAGTGTGAGGGGCATTGTGGATCATCTTGGCACCTGTATCTTGGTGTTGACCTGCATTCGCAAAGGCAATAGAAAGCATGGTCCCACGCGCTCCTTCTCCATCTAAGTATACAGATGGATATTTCATAGTTGTTTTGGCACCCAAGTTCCCATCAATCCACTCAACAGTAGCATCTTTTTGAGCTTTGGCCCGCTTGGTGACCAAGTTGTAGACATTGTCAGACCAGTTTTGGATGGTCGTGTAGCGCATATAAGCCCCATCCAAGGCAAAGATCTCAACAATCGCTGCATGGAGGCTATTGCTTGAGTAGGTCGGCGCTGTACAGCCTTCCACATAGTGGACACTCGCTCCCTCATCCACGATAATCAACGTGCGCTCAAACTGACCTGTATTTTCGTTGTTGATACGGAAGTAGGTTTGAAGGGGGACGTCTACTTTTACGCCTTTTGGTACATAAATGAAGGTTCCACCAGACCATACTGCTGAATTTAATGCAGCAAATTTATTATCTGCAGCAGGTACTACAGACGCAAAATATTCTCTGAATAACTCTTCATTTTCACGTAATGCACTATCAGTATCTTTGAAAATAATACCCTTTTCTTCCAATTCTTTCTCCATATTATGATAAACAACTTCTGATTCATATTGAGCAGAAGCCCCAGCTAGATAAGCACGCTCAGCTTCGGGAATCCCAATTTTTTCAAAGGTTTCTTTGATTTTATC
>JAWGXY010000071.1:0-9605 GCA_032572035.1 Streptococcus parasanguinis | reverse complement strand
TCATGCGAATCGTTGCCTTGGCAATCGATACAGCGTGGTCCCCCATCCGCTCCAAGTCAGAAACTGCTTTTAAGACGGTCATCACGACACGAAGGTCTTGTGAAACCGGCTGTTGAAGAGCAATAATCTCAAAAGATTTGCGCTCAAGCTTCACTTCGTATTCGTTGATCTCCGCATCATCTTCGATGACCTGACGGGCCAATTCACGGTCATGGGTCACGAAAGCACGAACCGTACGGTTGATCTGACTCAACACTTCATTTCCCATTGCGTAAAACTGGTTATGCAACTTCTCTAAATCTTCTTCAAATTGAACTCGTAACATTTTATTTTCTTCCTATCCAAATTTACCAGAGACATAGTCTTCTGTTTCTTTCTTAGCTGGGTTCAAGAACATTTCATTGGTGTCATTGTACTCAATCAAATCCCCATCCAAGAAAAAGGCTGTTTTATCGGAAATCCGACTTGCTTGTTGCATGGAACGTGTCACCAAGAGCATGGTGTAGCGGTCTTTTAGTCCATACAAGGTTTCTTCAATCTTCCCAGCTGAAATTGGGTCCAGCGCTGAAGTTGGCTCATCCAAAAGAATAATCTTGGGACTGGTCGCAAGGACCCGCGCCACACAGACCCGCTGCTGTTGACCACCGGAAAGTCCGATCGCCGAATCATGCAGGCGATCCTTGACTTCATCCCAGATGGACGCGCGTTTCAAAGAGGTTTCAACTGCTTCATCCAAGACAGCCTTGTCCTTGACACCATTAATCATCAATCCATAGGTCACATTATCATAAATGGACATAGGGAAAGGATTGGGCTGTTGGAAGACCATTCCGATTTCCTTACGCAATTCGACCGTATCGGTCCGTGGTCCGTAGATATTATGTCCATTGTAGAGGATAGTTCCTGTAGTGGTGACCTCATGGTTGAGGTCGCCCATGCGGTTAATTGCTTTTAAAAGGGTAGATTTCCCTGATCCTGAAGGACCAATCAAGGCTGTAATCTCCTTTGGAGCAAAGTCCAAGGAGACGCTATTTAGAGCCTTCTTTTTATTGTAATAAACCGACAAGTCCTTGACTTGCAATATTGGTTCTGTCATTCTATTTTCCTTTTTGTTGTCATTTTACTTTATCCAAAGTGACCAGATACATAATCGTTGGTCGATTGCAATTTCGCATTTTGGAAAATATTCGAAGTCTTATCGTACTCGATGAGGTTTCCAAGGTAGAAGAAACCGGTATAATCACTAGCACGGGCTGCTTGTTGCATGCTGTGGGTCACGATGACAATCGTATAATCTTTCTTCAACTCAAGCATGGTTTCTTCTAATTGCGCTGTCGCGATCGGATCAAGCGCTGAAGCAGGCTCATCCATGAGTAAGATATCTGGCTTCACAGAGATGGCCCGCGCGATACAAAGTCGTTGCTGTTGGCCACCTGAAAGTGTCAAGGCTGATTTATGAAGGTCATCCTTGACCTGATCCCATAGAGCTGCCTGTTTCAAAGAAGTTTCGACCAATTCGTCCAAAATCTTCTTGTCTTTCACCCCAGCGCGTTCATGCGGGAAGGTGATGTTTTTATAAATCGATTTGGCAAAAGGATTGGGCCGTTGGAAAACCATCCCAATGTGCTTGCGCATTTCATAAACATTGATATCTGGACGATTAACATCGATTCCTTCATACCAAATTTCCCCCGTTACACGCGCAATATCGATGGTATCATTCATCCGGTTCAAACTACGAAGATAGGTTGATTTCCCTGATCCTGAAGGACCGATCAAGGCTGTAATCTTATTCTTTTCAAACTGCATGTCGACGCCTTTAATGGACTCGTTCGTTCCATAATAGACATGCAAATCTTTAGTCGATAGGACCACCTTTTCTTCAGGAAAAGTAATGATGTGTCTCTCATCCCAATTGTATTTTGACATTTCTTCTCCTTTAAGCAGATGTTAGTTTTTTATGGAGGTAACTTCCGAGTTTGCGGGCTCCAAAGTTAAAGATCAAGATAAAGATCAAAAGAACGGCGGCAGAACCAGCTGAGACTTCAATGGAGTCTGGAATGGTTCCTTCACTGTTGACCTTCCAGATATGGACGGCCAAGGTTTCAGCCTGACGGAAGATCGAAATCGGACTCGTCACACTAAAGATGTTCCAGTTTGACCAATCAAGAGCTGGAGCCGATTGACCTGCTGTATAGATCAAGGCAGCGGCTTCCCCAAAGATCCGTCCTGATGCCAATACAACCCCAGTAATAATGCTTGGAAGAGCCTCCGGTACCACGACATGAATCACGGTTTCCCAGCGAGACAAGCCCAGTGCTAAACCTGCTTCGCGCTGCGTATGATGGACGTGCTGCAAGCTATCTTCGATATTGCGGGTCATCTGGGGCAGGTTAAAGACGGTCAAGGCCAAAGCCCCTGAAATGATCGAAAATCCATATTTGAACTGGACAACAAAGACCAAGTAACCAAAGAGACCTACAACGACAGATGGCAAGGAAGACAAGATCTCAATACAGGTACGAACCAAATTGGTCAAGCGCCCTTTTTTAGCGTACTCAGAAAGGTAAATCCCAGCCCCAAGAGAAAGTGGGAAGGAAATCACCAAGGTAATGACTAAGAGGAAAAAGGAATTATACAATTGAATTCCGATCCCTCCTCCTGCTTGATAAGAAGAGGATTTCCCAGTCAAGAAGTGCCAGGATACATGGGGCAAGCCACGGACCAAGATATAAAGGATCAATGAGGCAAGAATCGCAACGATGATCCCTGAAATAGCATACAGTACTCCTGTTGCAATTTTATCCATTCGTTTAGCGTGCATAGTTCTTCTTACCTCTTTCTTTCGTAATCAGTTTAATCACACTGTTAAAGGCAAGACTCATGAGGAGCAATACCAAGGCGAGTGACCAAAGAACATTGTTATTGACCGTACCCATGACGGTATTTCCGATTCCCATGGTCAAAATAGAGGTGAGGGTGGAAGCTGGTGTTGTGAGCGAGGTTGGCACCACTGCAGAGTTTCCGACCACCATCTGGATAGCCAAGGCTTCCCCGAAGGCACGCGCCATTCCAAAGACGACCGCTGTAAAGATTCCAGAGCGGGCTGCCTTGAGCGTGACATGCCAAATGGTTTGCCAGCGGGTCGCTCCCATGGCCATACTAGCTTCCCGGTAGTGACGGGGTACAGCCCGGAGGCTATCGGTCGTCATAAAGGTAACAGTTGGTAGAATCATAACAAAGAGGACAAAGACCCCTGAGAGGATCCCAAAACCTGTCCCTCCAAAGAGACTACGCGTAAATGGGACGACCACTTGAAGACCAATGAATCCATAAACAACTGAAGGAATTCCCACCAAAAGCTCAATCGCTGGTTGCAAGAAACGAGCTCCTTTGGGGGAGACTTCTGTCATGAAAACAGCTGCACCAATGGCAAACGGCGTTGCCAAGAGGGCAGAAAGCAAGGTTACAATAAAGGAACCTAGAATCATGGGTAGGGCTCCAAATTCCTTTGCAGCAGGATTCCAAGAGCTCCCAAATAGAAAACTAAAGATATTGACTTTATTAACAAAGAAAGTCGATAAACCTTTTTGGGCCACGAAAATCAAAATCATGGCAACGACGACGACAATCAAACTCATACATAGAAAGGTAATGGTTTTCCCAAATTTTTCTAGGCGGGAGTTTTTTGATTTCGTCAGCATTTTTTTTGCTACTTCGTTCATTTTTTACCTAATTCTTTTATTTTTTTGTCACATTCCCTTTTAAATCACGGGTGACTTTCATATCATTGATTGGAATATAGCCCATCTTGCCAACAACTTTTTGCTGAACCTCATCCGTCATCATGTAGTCAATGAATTTTTTAGACAACTCATTAGGTTTTCCCTTGGTATACATATGTTCGTAAGACCAGATGGGCCAGTTATTGTTGACGACATTGGCTTTGGTTGGTTGATAACCATTGAGCTTCATGGTTTTGACACTGCTATCCAAGTAGGTAAAGGCTAGATAAGAGATGGCACCTGGAGTTTGAGAAACGATGTTTTTCACCATTCCATTAGAGTCTTGCTCTTGGGCCTGCTTGGGTTGTTTGCCATCCATGATAATGGCATCAAAGACAGCACGGCTACCAGAACCTACGGCACGGTTCACAATCGTGATCTCAAGATCTGGACCACCCAACTGCTTCCAGTTGGTATATTCACCTGTAAAGATCTTTCGCAATTGCTCCGTTGTCAGATTGTCGATCGAGATATTTTTATTGGCAATGATGGCTGTCCCTGCTACGGCTACCTGATGATCGACCAGACTAGAGGCATCGATCCCAGACTTTTCCTCTGCAAACAGGTCACTATTTCCGATGTCCACAGCACCTGATTGAACTTGTGAAAGTCCTGTACCAGAACCTCCTCCTTGTACATTCACAATCTTACCAGGATGTTCTTCAATGTAGCGATCTACCACTCCTTCAACCAAGGGTTGCAAGGCAGTGGATCCAACAGCAGTGATTGATTCTCCGCGATTGATCCAAGAAGCACAAGCAGATAAACTTCCTGCTAATACGATCGTTGCTAGTCCTAGGATCAGCTTTTTAGACTTTTTCAAATCATGTCTCCTTGATAATTCACTATTTCACTTATGATTTTGACAAGTTTTTTTCAAAAAAACCTGTACTTCCACTATATCATAGAACGGGTTCTTTGCCCAGCATTTTACCTAAAACGAAGCCCCTTTGGATAGAAATTTTTCAGGGTTTGCCCGGTCACTTTGGCAAAGCCCAAACCATTGCCTTCTACAAGGATCTGGTACCATCCATTTGGATGCGTTTCCTTCAATTGAACTGTCTCTCCCGCCACATAATGAACAAAGTCCTCAGGCGTGATCGAAACGGTCTCTTTGACTTCACTCGGTTTCAGAGCTAGACCAAGCGCAAAACTAGGTTCAAAACGATTTTTCTTGAAGGTTCCTAGGTGCAAGCCATTTCGGGCAATTTTTACTTTTCGCAAATCAGGTAAACCAAGTGGAACCAAATACAGCTCGTCACCAAAGGTTTCAAGGACCCCTTCTAGAGTAATCTTCAAATGTTTCTTAGCAAATTCCTGCCATAATTTCTTTTGTTCAGCAGATAATTGGTCCTTTTTGGAAGGGATTTTAGCAGGCCGATTCTCTCCTAGATAACGAAACTTAGCGACAAATTGGCCCTCCCCTTTAAAGCGATGAGGATACATACGCGCGGTTTCTGGATAGTCAATACCTTCTGCCATACCATTGATCTTCTCGATCGTTTCCAGCTTCAGATCATAGTTTTCCAAAAGCCAGGATACAATTTCTTCATTTTCCTCTGGAGCCCAGGTACAGGTTGAATAAACCAAGGAACCACCTTGGACCAACATCTTGAGGGCATCCTCCAGAATTTCTCTTTGAATAAGACTACACTCTCGAGGATATTCGACAGACCAATAGTCCATGGCATCTGGTTGCTTACGAAACATCCCCTCACCCGAACAAGGAGCATCTAATACAATCAGATCAAAAAAGCCTGAGAAAACTTTTGCCAGGCGATCGGCTGACTCATTGGTTACCAATACATTTCGGGCACCGAAACGTTCGACATTCTCTACGAGAATTTTCGAGCGTCCCTTGTGGATTTCATTGGAGACCAAGAGTCCTTGATTGTCCAAATAAGACAAGAGTTGCGTCGTCTTACCACCAGGTGCTGCGGCTAAGTCTAGGACCTTCATCCCAGGCTTTGGCTGGGCGACTTGGGCCACTATCTGAGCTGCTGGTTCTTGTGAATAGACCAAGCCCGTTGCGTGTTCGATGGATTTCCCTGAGACCTTTCCATAATGGCCCCAAGGAGTATTGGGAATCGGATCATCAAATACTTTTTGTGCTTCTTTCAAAGGATTGGTGCGAAAGGCTGCTACTGCTTCTTGATCAAAGGTCGCAAAAAAAGCAGCAGCATCCTCACCTAGAAGATGCTGGTATTTTTCTTTAAAACCATGGGGAAAATTCATTTAACTTCTCCCTTTCTTAAGATAGGTTTGAATCTCTGTTAACTTCACCTTTGGAACCATCATAATGGGTTCGACTGTCTGGTAATTAGGTTTATCCCCATTTAGATTTAGGACGGTATAGCCTAACCGTTCGCCCATGATCGCAGCTGCGGCATAGTCCCATGGCCAGATATAGCTAAAGTAAGCTAAAATACCACCTGAGAGAATTTTTGAAAAACTAATACCGGCACTGCCATAGACCCGGATTCCTAGTGAATCCATGCCAAGATCGGCCATTCCCCAGTCATTTTTCTCAAGCATACCGACATTTGACGCAATCAGAAAGTTCTCTAAAGGCTGATCTACAAAGGGCGTCAATTCAACCTCATTGCGATAAACTGGGAATTCTCCACCCCCGTAAAAAAGGTAATCCCGCATAACATCGTAGATCAGGCCAAACCGACCGATTCCGTCTTCGAAATAGGCCACCATGACCGCAAAATCTTCCTTTTGAGTCACAAAATTATTGGTCCCATCAATGGGATCAATCACCCAAACGGATCCTTCTGAAATTGGGGAACGAAGGCCATCTTCCTCCGCAAAAATCCGATCTTCTGGGTAGCGATGTTTGATTTTTTCAACCAAATCATTTTGAACCTGTTGGTCCATCTGGGTTACTAAATCTGTCGGCCCAGTCTTTTTTGAGATCATCAAGTCATCATGGAGATGAAGACGCAAGTAGTCTCCAGCCTCTAAAACGATTTGTTTGGCAAACTCTAATTTATTCTTCAAGAGAAAACCATCCTTCCTCTTTTTGCTTTGCAGCCTGGGTCGCACGATAGAGAGAATAACCACTCACTTCTTCGAACTCCCGTCCGAGACGTTTTTCTTCTCCGATACTAGGCACGACCTTCTTAAAAGCGCGGTAGGCTTCCATGTATTCTTTGGCCTCTACCTTACTTTCATAGGCTTCTTCAACTTTATTGAAAAAAGAAAGCACTGAAGCAAGCTCTTCAGTGCTCCACGATAAGTCCAGTGGGTAACTATAATTTTTTTGCATTCGACATACTTCTTAGTTTATTTCTGCTCTTAGAGTGGCAGAGCGTAACTCTTGTTTGCGATAACTCCGTGGCAAGAAGGCCCGAATTTCATCTTCGTTAAAGCCGATCTGCATGCGTTTGTTATCTAAAATAATTGGTCTCCGTAAGAGACTTGGATTTTCCTCAATCAGACGGATCAAGGCTGAAATCGATAAGTCTTCAACATCAACATCCAATTTTTGGAAAATTTTTGAACGAGTTGAAATAATGTCGTCTGTTCCGTTTTCGGTCAAGGCCAATATACTTGTCAACTCCTGTTTGCTCAAAGGACTTGTCATAATATTGTGTTCTTTAAATGGAACATCGTGCTTTTTTAACCAAGCCCGAGCTTTTCGACATGATGTACAACTCGGTGATAAAAATAATGTAATCATGTGGTTCACTTCTTTTTTTATATATAACTATCTAACTCTATTATACAAAAAAATTAGGTGCTTGAAAAGCGCTTTTTTGATTTCTAGTCGATTTTTCTGAATTTCAGTAGAAAAAAAGAAACCACTTTCATTATCCCCCAAAAGACAGCAGAAAAAAGGACTAGGTAGCTTCCTAATCCTCGGTCCAGTTTCGTGAAACTGCTTCATCTTCTTCTAGTTGAGCCACTAGTTGATCTATCCCATCAAATTTGACCATTTCTCGAATCTTATCTAACCAGTGAATGGTCAGGGTATGACCGTAGATGTCTCCTGAAAAGTCAAAAAGATTGACTTCAAACCGAAGCTCCTTCCCATCAAAGGTGACATTTTTCCCGACAGAAGCCATGCCCCGATAGGTATGCCCTTTAAAATCGACATCAACTACATAGACCCCATCTGATGGTAGATAGGTCCGATCGATTGGCGCTAGATTTGCTGTAGGATAGCCAATGGTCCTTCCCCGCGCATCCCCATGGACAACAATTCCCCGACTGGATAAAGGGTGACCAAGTAGACAGGCAGCTTCGTGGACGCGTCCTTCTAGGACAGCCTGACGGATGCGGGTCGAACTGATCTTTTCCCCCTGATCCAATACAGGAGAAATGACTTCCACCTGACCATAAAAATAAGCAGCTAAGTCAGGGGCAGTTTTCTTATCAGATCCAAAACTATAATCAAATCCAGCAATTAAAACTCGAGCTCTCAAGGCTTTGACAAATTGATCAACAAATTCTTTAGCTGTTTTAGAAGCAAAATCAGTCGTAAAATCAATGAGAAAGAGCTCATCCACTCCTAGTTCGTTTAATTTTTGGAACCGATCCTCAGGACTTTGCAAATGGAGCAACAATTCTGGTTGGTAGCGAACAAAGGCCAACTTAGGAGATTCAGGGAAGGTTAACAAAGCAACCTTCAAGCCTTTTTCATCCGCGATCTGACGCGCCTTTTTAAAGAGTTCTTGATGCCCCAGGTGCAGGCCATCAAAGTAGCCCAGAACCAAAACTGTCTCATTCTCCAAGTGAATCTGGTTAGCAGTAGTTATCGTACGAATATTCATGAATTTATTGTAACACACTTTCTGTTAGAAAAACTTTTCGAGGTTTGTAAAGTTCTTTCCTTTTTTCTAAAATGGCTACCAATTTCCCTTGGTAAAAAGCAGCTAACTCTCTGGCTTCGCTCTCAACTGGAATAAAGCGTCCTACTTGGACTTCGCCAACCTCTTCTGCTGTCAACTCTACTTTTTCAAGATCCCCGGTTCCAATTTCAAGAGGATGAAGGAAGCTCAAATCTCCTTTCGCTACTTTTTTAGCAAGCTCTTCCAGGGTCAGGGCATCATCCAGCGACAATCCAGCGGCACTAGTTCGTGTTAAGTAAGACATATGAGCTGCATAGCCTAGCTTTTGACCCAAATCCACCGACAAGGTCCGGATATAGGTGCCCTTGCTGCATTTAACCCGGAAGCGAAAACGCGCTAGTCCTGTCCCATAGCCGATCTCACTGGTACGCGTGAATTCATAAATGGTCACCTGCCGCACAGGTCGTTCCACTTCTTCTCCTGCACGCGCATATTCATAGAGCTTACGCCCATTGACCTTGACCGCTGAATACATGGGTGGTACCTGCTCGATTTCTCCCACCATTTGGGCAATCATGTGGTCTACCTCTGCTGCATCTAAAGATGCTTCCACTGGCGTCCGCTCGACGACTTCCCCGCTGGCATCTTCCGTCGTGGTAGAAAATCCCAAAGTGATTTCTCCCTCGTAGATTTTACCCTCATCCTGCATAAATTCAACCATCCGGGTCGCTTTTCCCACGGCAATCGGAAGCACTCCTACCACATCCGGGTCCAGAGTCCCTCCATGGCCAATCTTCTTAGTACCTAGGATTTTTCGCAGTTTAAAGACCACATCATGTGAGGTCATCCCTGCTTCTTTTTTTACATTGATAATTCCGTCCATCTGGTTTGCTCTTTCTAACTGGTTGTGTGACCATTCGGGTCACCGACTTCTTATTATACCATGAAAGCAGACTTCTTGTCCCTCTTTCCCCCTTCCCATGAGCTCCGAAAAAATCCCGTAGCAGATTTCAGACTTTTT
>JAWGXY010000070.1:0-9615 GCA_032572035.1 Streptococcus parasanguinis | reverse complement strand
ACGCTGATTTCATCAGCTTTTACAGCCCTACTCAACTGTGCGGAGGTGGGACGACGAAATCGAATTCTAACGAATTACCGATTTCTGTCCCACTCTCTAATTGTTATTCTTCATCCATTGACAAGACAGATAGGAAGGCTTCCTGTGGAACTTCTACAGATCCGATAGCTTTCATCCGTTTCTTACCAGCCTTTTGTTTTTCAAGAAGCTTGCGTTTCCGTGAGACATCCCCACCATAACACTTGGCCAAGACGTTCTTCCGAAGGGCCTTGATATCTGTACGGGCCACGATCTTATGACCGATGGCTGCTTGGATGGGCACCTCAAACTGTTGACGAGGGATAATCTTCTTAAGCTTCTCAACGATCAACTTACCACGTTCATAGGCAAAGTCCTTGTGAACGATAAAGCTGAGGGCATCGACGGTATCGCCATTGAGAAGGATATCCATTTTGACCAATTTAGAAGGACGGTATTCAGACAACTCATAGTCAAAGCTCGCATAGCCACGAGTAGAAGATTTCAATTTATCAAAGAAATCAAAGACAATTTCCGCTAGTGGGATTTGATAGATGACATTCACCCGATTTTCATCGATGTAGTCCATGGTCACAAAATCACCGCGTTTCCGTTGGGCTAATTCCATCACAGCTCCAACAAACTCTTGCGGCACCATGATTTGTGCTTTGACATACGGTTCTTCGATCGAAGCGATCTTGGTTGGATCTGGAAACTCAGAAGGGTTTGAGACATCCAGTGCTTCTCCATCTGTCAAATTGACCTTGTAGATAACAGACGGTGCTGTCATGATCAAGTCAATGTTGAACTCACGCTCCAAGCGCTCCTGGATAACGTCCATATGAAGGAGACCCAAGAAACCACAACGGAAACCAAAACCGAGGGCCTGAGAAGTTTCTGGTTCAAATTGAAGACTGGCGTCATTCAATTGCAATTTTTCCAAGGCTTCACGAAGATCATTGTATTTGTTAGATTCGATTGGGTAAAGACCAGCAAAGACCATTGGATTCATTTGCTTGTATCCATGTAGTGGCTCACTTGCTGGATTGGTCGCTAGGGTCACCGTATCCCCGACGCGGGTGTCCGCAACGGTTTTGATAGAAGCCGCAATATAGCCGACGTCTCCAGTTGCAAGGAAATCACGTCCAACTGCTTTAGGAGTAAAGATCCCAACTTCTGTGACATCAAAGGTCTTGCCATTGCTCATGAGCTGGATCTTATCGCCCGGTTTAACCATTCCATTGACCACACGGACTTGAAGGATCACCCCACGATAGGCATCATAAACAGAGTCAAAGATCAAGGCTTGAAGAGGGGCTTCAACATCCCCAGTCGGAGCTGGAACTTTCTCAACGATCTGCTCCAAAATCTCTTCAATCCCAATACCAGCCTTGGCAGAAGCTAGGACTGCTTCACTGGCATCCAAGCCGATGACATCTTCTACTTCTGTGCGCACCCGTTCTGGATCTGCAGCTGGCAAGTCGATTTTATTGATAACTGGCAGGATTTCCAAATCATTGTCC
The DNA here is from genome assembly GCA_032572035.1 of Streptococcus parasanguinis. Lineage (GTDB taxonomy): Bacteria > Bacillota > Bacilli > Lactobacillales > Streptococcaceae > Streptococcus > Streptococcus parasanguinis_AB. The sequence goes on along the minus strand of JAWGXY010000070.1, from coordinate 8,074 downwards.
AGCGCTAAGTAGACATTGGCTAGGGTCTGAGCTTCAATCCCTTGAGCGGCATCTACTACGAGAATGGCACCCTCACAGGCAGCGAGCGACCGCGAAACTTCATAGGTAAAGTCCACGTGTCCTGGTGTGTCAATCAAGTGGAAGATATAGGTTTCCCCATCTTTAGCCGTGTAGTTCAACTCGATGGCATTCAGCTTGATGGTAATCCCACGTTCCCGCTCTAGGTCCATACTGTCTAGGAGCTGGGCTTGCATCTCCCGACTAGACACGGTTTCGGTTTTTTCTAAAATTCGATCGGCCAAGGTTGACTTTCCATGGTCAATATGGGCGATGATCGAGAAGTTCCGAATCTTCTCTTGTCGTTTTTTTAATTCTTCAAAATTTGGCATAATCATCTTCCTAGTAAATTTAATCGTACTCTTCATTATAACAAAAAAGATAGGCCTTTGCCTATCTTAATTCATTATTTTCAAAAATCGCTTCTGCGTTTTATTTCCCTCATAGCCTATGTGTTCGTAAAAGATATGGGCTTCTTTTCGATGAGATCCAGAATTTAAACGGATAAAAGCAGAATGCCTGCTTTTGGCAAGTTCTTCAACTCGCTCCATCAATTGGCGACCGATCCCATGTCCCTGAGCAGAAGGGAAAACCGCTAGACCTAAAATATTTAGACCAGCATCACTATAAAGACTTTCATAAACCTCTGCTTCAACATAACCAAGAATTTTACCTGTTTGCTCCTCTTCGTAAACAAAACAAAAGTGACCCGAGTCTGGCAGATTGAATTTTTCGATCTGAGCTGCCACCTTCTCAAGGGTCGAATCATACCCCAATGCTTGGTGACACAAATCTCGAATTTGACCTGCATCTTTGATTTGAACGCTACGAATCATACCACAACCTCCATGAATTCTTTGAATTTATCTTAGACCTTTTTCCTAAAAAAGTAAAGGAAAATTAAAGAAAACTTCAATTAAAAATCCGATTTAGATCAAATCAATCTTTTTTCACATTTATCAAGGATTTCTATTTACTTTTTCGATTTAATTCATTATAATAGAAAAGGTAAATACAAGGAGGTGAGTACGTTGGCCAGAGGTCGTGGAAAAGCAAGTCCTCAAGACAAAGAGGCATTACGGATTATATCGGAAAAGATAAGAGAATTACTGAAAGAACAAGGAAAAAAGCAGATCGAATTATCTCGTATTACTGGAATCCCTGCAAGTACCTTGACTGGATATGTAAAAGGAACTTCTCTTCCTGTTCCTGAAAATTTAGAGAAGATTGCTGCCTTTTTCCAGGTAGCAGTTGCTGATATTGACCCTCGATTGCGCAATGATTTTGTAGTCATTGATTCAGAGATTGAACGATTGTATAAACAGCTCGATGAAGGAAATCAAGAAAATCTTCTTTCTTACGGAAAGAGTCTCTTGACCCATCAAAAAGAAAGACAGAAAATTGAAAAGCAATACCACTCTTATTCTGTCTATGATTCTTTTGCAGCTTACCAAAATCAGAAACAAGCGGATATCGTCTGGTTTGATCAAAAGATTCCTTACGATTTGGCTTTTTGGATTCATACAGATTCCCTCGAGCCTAAATACGAAAAAGGGGCTGTTGTGTTAATCAAGCAAACCTATTATGATCAGGCAGGGGCTATTTATGCCATTGATTTTGATGGACAAACTTTGATCAAACGGGTATTTCGTGAGGCCAACGGTATTCGACTGGTTTCCCTCAATAAGAAATATAGTGATCAAATCATTCCACTAGATGAGGAACCTGGGGTGATTGGAAAAGTGATTGATGGCTTTGTTCCTCTTGATTTGGAGGAAATCAAATGATTAAATTAATTGCGATTGACTTGGACGGAACTCTTTTGCATGAGGATAAGACTCTATCTAAAGGCAATATTGAAGCTCTTCACCGAGCCCATGAAGCCGGCTATGACATTGTGATCTGTACGGGGCGCCCCTTAGCAGGGGTACGGCCCATCTTTGAAGAGATTGGACTCCCTGATGGCAACTACTATATGATTATCAATAACGGGTGTACAACCTTGTCGACTCAGAATTGGGAAATCATTGGCAAGGAAGAATTGAGCCTTGAGGACATGCACCGGTTGCAAGTTTTGACGGAAGATACAGACGTCCAGCTAACCTTATTTGATATGGATCACTACCTAGTGGTTGCACCTGAAGCCAGTGAACTTGTCACGATGGATGCGGGCATTGTTAATAGTAAACCGACACTTGTCTCAGAAGAGGATCTGCCCAACCTTGTTCCTATATTTCAAGCCATGTATGTAGGAGATCCTTCTGCTATTGATGACTTCCAAGCTCAGCACGAGGCTGCATTAGAGTCCGATTTTAACACTGTACGTTCACAGGATATCTTGTTTGAAATTCTGCCAAAAGGTGCCAGCAAGGCTTCTGCTCTTCAAGCATTAAGTCAAACATTAGGTTACAGGAGAGACCAGGTCATGGCTCTTGGAGATGCCAATAATGACCTTGAAATGCTACGTTTTGCTGGTTATAGCGTCGCTATGGGAAATGGCAATGCTGCTGTCATGGAAATCGCAGACTTCATCACCCTGACCAATGATGAGGATGGCGTGGCCCATGCTATTCACAAATTAATTGAAACTGAAAAAGGAGAATGATCATGAAATACCAAAATTTGTTGGACCGTTTTATTACCTATGTAAAAGTTAACACACGTTCAGACGAGAATTCTACAACCACTCCAAGTACCCAATCACAAGTTGATTTTGCAACAAACGTCTTGATCCCTGAAATGAAACGCGTGGGTCTTCAAAACGTCTACTATTTACCAAACGGCTATGCTATTGGGACACTTCCAGCTAATGATCCAAGCTTTACACGCAAGATTGGATTTATCTCTCACATGGATACCGCTGACTTCAATGCCGAAAATGTCAATCCTCAAATCGTTGAGAATTATGATGGGGGTGTCATTGCCCTTGGTGACTCTGGTTTCACACTCGATCCAGCGGATTTTGCTCATTTGAACAACTACAAGGGACAAACCTTGATCACAACTGACGGTACTACTCTTCTGGGTGCAGACGATAAGTCAGGTATCGCTGAAATCATGACAGCTATTGAATACCTGACAGCTCATCCTGAAATCAAACACGGAGAAATCCGTGTCGGCTTTGGTCCAGATGAAGAAATCGGAGTTGGGGCAGATCAATTTGATGCAGAGGATTTCGATGTAGACTTTGCCTATACTGTCGATGGTGGTCCTCTAGGAGAGCTTCAATACGAAACCTTCTCAGCAGCTGGGGCTGAAATTACCTTCAAAGGACGCAATGTCCATCCAGGTACAGCCAAAGGTCAAATGATCAACGCTCTTCAATTGGCCATTGATTTCCATAACAAACTCCCTGAAGGAGCACGTCCAGAATTAACCGAAGGCTATGAAGGCTTCTACCACTTGATGAATATCGATGGAACTGTCGAGGAAGCAAATGCCAGCTACATCATTCGGGACTTTGAAACTGAAAGCTTTGAGAAACGCAAAGACCTCATGAAATCTATTGCCGATCAGATGAATGCGGAACTCGGTAGCGAACGCGTTCTCCTCACCCTCAAAGATCAGTACTACAACATGAAGCAAGTGATTGAAAAAGATATGACGCCGATTACCCTTGCTAAGGAAGTCATGGAAGATCTTGGCATCACTCCAATCATTGAACCGATCCGTGGTGGTACAGATGGATCTAAAATTTCCTTTATGGGGATTCCAACACCAAATATCTTTGCCGGTGGCGAAAACATGCATGGTCGCTTTGAATACGTTAGCCTCCAAACCATGGAACGCGCAGTTGATACCATTATCGGTATTGTGACCAAAAAATAAGAAACAAAAAAGGATTCGGATAGATTGTCCGGATCCTTTATTATCTATTAGAAAGCTTGACAATATCTTTGACCTGATCAATGGTCTGAATCAGGTGAAGGCTTGTCTCATTGATCGGAAGATAGTAGACTTTATCTGCCAAAGATTCTGTAAAAGGACGATTCGTGAGTAAGATCACCTGTTGTCCTTTTTCTTTCAGCTCTTTCACTTGCTTTCTCACCTTTTGGTAAAAACGCTCATCACTGATTTCTAAATCATCCACCAAGACACAAGCAGCGTCCAAACCTAACGATTCATTGGTTCCATTTTGGGTCAGATAATAGGCTGCTCCCTCTTTGACCTCATATAAACCAGCTGATGGCTCAACCGGAAGAAAGGCTGGGCTTGTTGCAACTTCTGCTGCTTTTTCCATTGCTACGAGGTTGGCCAGAACCTGCAAATAAACAGGTGCTAATTTACTCAAATCCAAGAGTTCCTCAAACTCAAAACCACGTTTCAAGGCTTCTAAGATATAGAAGAGCCGGTGGGGCATATGACGAGCAATTTTCTGGATTAATTCATCATCGCTCATTTCCTCAGGAAGGATGGTCAGCAAGTTCTTATCTTTAATGGTTTCTAGGGCTTGTTGATAAGCCTCATCGATTCTCTTCCCAAATCCATAAACTGCCCCATAAGATTGAATTTGGGTATTGAGACGGGCATTTTTAGCAGCATCAGAAAAAATCGGAATCTTAAAGAAGATATAGTCCAAACTCGGTTCATAAACAGCCTTTAGATCCTTTAATAAGGGATGAGGCAAATGCTCGAGAGATCGCCCCAATTGCAGCTCTACTCCTTGCTCAAACAAGGAATAGCCCAAGCCCATAGAGGCCATCGACATACTGTCTGAAGCAAATGGATTAACTTCTAGGATATAAAAAGCATAGCTCGTCGGATCCAAAGCAAACTTGATCGAAATGGCTCCTGTCAGCTTCAAATAGCGACTGATGTGGATCGCTGCTTCACGAAGATTTTGAAACTCTCGGTCAGTCAGGGTGACAGCTGGCATAAATTGATAAGAGTCACTAGAGTGGATCCCGACAGGATCAATGCTTTCAATAGAAGCCGCCAGGTAGTGATTGTCTTCGCGATCGCGCATAACGACAAAATCCAGTTCCTTAAAGCCATAAGTCGAAAACTCTAGCAAACACTGCTGACTTGGTGAGACTGAAAGTCCCATTTCTACAGCTTCGCATAAATCATCCAGGTTATGAGCAATCTTTCGCCCCTGCCCTTGCTTACTCGCTACCGGCCAGATCATAATGGGAAATTGAATGCCTTCAGAAAACTCGATAGCTTCTCGAACAGAACCAACCAGTGCTGAAGCGGGTACCTGATAACCCAGCTCTTGAAAGAGGCGTCGTTGATCCGCCTGCTGATAAAAGGTCCGGTAACGTTGAAGGCTCGGCCCGATAATCCTAATCGATGCGTCTTTGAAAAATCCAGTTTCTTCCAAACGAAACAAGAGATTCAAAATCTGTTTATCCGCAAAGGTTAGGAGCAAGCGAGATCCAGTATAAGAAAGAAGAATCGTCCTAAGAGCATCCAGCTTAAGCTTACTGACTACAACCTGTTCTCCAGCTTCTTGGGTGATAGTATTTTCTTCGCCCAGATAAAGGACCAGAGCATTCCCATCCTTGGCATTAAGTTTTTGTGCTTCCTTTACCGCAGCAAAGAGACTAATATCCTGATAAGAATCTCCACATAGGAGAAGCAATTTCTGGTTTTCTTTCATCATTCCTTCTCCCTTCTACTTTCGTGAATTTTGGCATCAATCAATTCTAAAAATTCATCGTAAAAATAGAGATTTTCCCTTGGCCCTGGACTCGCATCCACTTGGAATTGAACCCCTAAAATCGGTTGGTAACGATGACGAAAGGCTTCGATACTATGGTCATTGACGTTTTCATGCGTGACCAATAAATCATGGGGTAGGCTATCGCGTGCGATACTATACAAGTGATTTTGACTAGTTATCTCGATTTTCCCTGTCGCAATTTCACGGACGGGAATATTTAAACCGAAATGCCCAACTTCCATGGGAGCTAGCTCCGCTCCATAAGCTTGAGCCAATACCTGTGCTCCCAAGCCCATACCCCAGATTGGAATCTGACCATTGAGCTTTTTGATCAAGCGGCAGAGTTTTTTCACCTGATGGGGATCGCCAGGCCCACTGGATAAAATAACGCCATCGGGCTGCTGTTCCATCAGTTCATCATAAGAGATATCATAGGGATAGACCGTGACGTTACAGTCCCTTTGACTCAGTTGGCGTAAGACAGAGTGCTTAACCCCTAGATCAATCAAGGCAATACTCTTTCCAAAACCTGGTACAGCATAGGCCGTTTTTGTCGAGACTTGACGCACTTGGTCTTTGGGAAGGACTGTCGCTCTCAACTGATCCAGGATATGCTCGATCGAATCCCCTTTGTTAATGACAGTCGCCTTCATCCGTCCATACTTGCGGACAATTTTTGCCACCTGTCTCGTATCAATCCCTACAACACCAGGAATTTTTTTTCGCTTCAAGAATTCATCCAAGGTCATCTGCTGCCGCCAATTACTTGGCATTTCCACCAAATGCTGAACGACTACTGCCAAACAGGTCGGCGTAATCGATTCAGAATCATCTCGATTGATCCCTGTTGCGCCAATAACTGGAAAGGTAAAGGAGAGGATCTGGCCACTAAAAGCCTGATCCGTGATCAATTCTTGATAGCCTGTCATGGCTGTCGTAAAGACCAATTCACCAGTCACATATAAGTCTGCACCAAAGGCTTCCCCTTCAAATACAGTCCCATCCTCTAGGACCAATAATCGTTTCATCGAACCCCTCCCTTCTTTTACACTAGTCCAATTTTATCACAGTTCCTCAAAAAAAGGAAAGTCAGATTCCATGTAGCTCTCTACTCTGTCCTCTTTCTTTCCTTTCAATGAATTGTCAGTTATCTTATTTTGCACCGCGACCTTTAAGGACGGCTTCAATGATGGCCATACGGACAAAGACACCGTTGGTCATTTGTTCTACGATGCGTGATTTAGGAGCTTCTACCAAGTGGTCCGCAATTTCAACGTCACGGTTGACTGGTGCTGGGTGCATCAAGATCGCTGTATCTTTCATACGGTCATAACGTTCTTGAGTCAAACCATGAAGACGGTGGTAGTTTTCTTTAGAGAAGAGTGATTCGTAATCATGACGTTCGTGTTGCACACGCAAGAACATCATCACATCTACATCTTCAATGACTTCATCGATAGTGACGAAGGTTCCATAGTCTTCAAATTCCGCACTTCTCCATTCGTCTGGACCTGCAAAGTAGAGGGTTGCTCCCAAACGTTTCAAGATTTGCATATTTGATTTTGCCACACGTGAGTGATCCAAGTCCCCAGCGATACAAACTTTCAAGCCATCAAAGTGACCGAATTCTTGGTAGATGGTCATCAAATCAAGCAAGCTTTGGCTTGGGTGTTGACCTGAACCGTCACCACCATTGACGATAGATGCAGTGATCGTTGGACTTTCAACCAATTCTTTGTAGTAGTCCACTTCAGGGTGACGGATGACGCAGACATCTACACCAAGAGCTGACATGGTCAAGATGGTATCGTAAAGTGTTTCCCCTTTGTTCACAGAGCTTGTCTTCACATCAAAGTCAAGGAGATCACATCCCAATTTCAACTCTGCCACTTCAAAGGCTTTGTGGGTACGAGTTGAAGGTTCAAAGAAAAGGTTTGAGATGATATGTTGGTCTTCGTAGGCTGCTTTAGCTCCGTTTTTGAACTCAATCCCACGTTTGATCAATGCCATTACTTCTTCATTGGTAAGAGTTTCCATTGAGACAAGGTTTTTAAGAGCGATTTGATTTTCAGACATGTTGATTCTCCTTTTATAATGTGAATGCAAATAATTTACAATTTGTTTAAGCTTCTTTGATGAGGACGCGGTCTTGACCGTCTAGCTCCACCATCTCGACAATGATTTCCTCTGACTTACTAGTCGGGATATTTTTCCCAACAAAGTCCGGACGAATCGGCAACTCTCGATGCCCTCGGTCGACGAGAACCGCCAGACTCACTCGAGCAGGACGACCGTGACTGACCAGATTGTCAATGGCAGCGCGGATCGTGCGACCTGTATAGAGGACATCAT
>JAWGXY010000069.1:0-9694 GCA_032572035.1 Streptococcus parasanguinis | reverse complement strand
GTTAGGACGAACGTCATCGAGTGATTGAGAAAGGTTATATCCGTACTCTTTCTCTATGTATTCCTTGATGCGTCTCTTACATTCTGTAGAATTATCGTTGATTGGTTGCTCATAGTCGCCACTATAGCCTCCAAAGTAATAGCGACACATAAAGATAGCATCAGACGTCGCCATAGCTCCTTTGACACCCTCTGGATGGTTATGAGTTACTTCTGCAGAAAGTCGTGCAAGAGCTCTTCTGGACGGCCAGGCTCCTGTTCTGGCACAGAAACTACAATCCATGACCCAAGCACAAGGAGAAACACGCATGGCTGAGCCATTGCCAAAGCTATTATAAGGTTCTCGATCGTCGCCATCAACCCAATTTCCAAATCTTGCACCGTAACCTGCATCGGGATACATCCTACCATATTTTTTCATAGCGTCAATAAAGTCATCCTTCTGACCACCATTTAGAATTGCTTCAGCAACAGCACAGGTCATAACAGTGTCATCTGTGAAAAAACAATCCTCACGAAATAATGGAAAGTCTTTCGTTTTAATATTGCTCCATTCGTAAACAGAACCTACAATGTCTCCTACTATTGCTCCTAACATAAGATTCCTCCTTACAGCATATCAGATTTCCAATGGATCACTCTTTAAAAATGGTACCACCAAATCAACCCACTCTTGAGGTAGATAAGCCGATAAATAGCCGTGGTTATACCCCTTTGCTTCATACAGGATCGTGTTGGGATGTAGCCACTGAAAAAATTTCGCTGATGCTTTCACACAGTTCAATTCTTTTTCACCATAGATATACAGAACCTGCGCCTTACTAGCAGAAATTGTGTCCTTGAGCCTGTAACGCCCCATATAGGTTTTGTAAATAGTCACTAATGTTTTGATAGACGTCCTTGGCAGATCCTCCAAATAATATGCTTTTATCTCCAATGGATAAGCCAGTTTAGGATAGAGTTTGTTCATCATGTTTAATTGAAGTTTACAAGAGAATTTACTGAACATCAGTTTACCAAATAGTGATACTAGAAAGATGCTGAGTTTAGCTAACCCTGGTTGAGGAATACAGAGGCTTCCGTCTATGATGGCTTTCTCAGCTATCTCGCTGTCTAAGGACAAAAGCTCCATAGCAATTTGACCGCCAAGCGAAACACCACCAATCGCAAACAACTTTCCACCACAATTCTCTTTGATATAGTCTAGAATCTCCAAAGCAGAATCTTCCGTAGAAACATAATCAAGTTGATATTCTTCGCCGTGGCCATTCAAATTAGGTAAAATAACACGGTATTCTTCTGACAAGATCCGTGCTTGACGAAGATAATTCCACCAAGAACTGCCACCGCCATGTATCAGCAAGATAGAAGGCAAATTCTTATCACCAAATTCATGGAATTTCATATTTAAACTCCTTACTGTAAGACTTTAACTCGTAGTGATAAAAATCATCTGTTTTAAAGATAGTTAGATATATTTGAAATTGAGCAAATAATCCTGACATTTCGTCAAATTGATATTTAAGCTCTTTTATTATTCAGCCGTCTTCTTTGTCAAGTACCAACTAGGAATGATTTGCTTCATATCATCATACCATTCTAAAATTTCCTTAGCTTGATGTTGCATTACTGCTATTTCTTCAGCTCCGTATGGTACAGCCCATGGCAGAGCACCAACTAGGTTATTTAGAATATAGATAGCGAGAAGCTTCCAAAATAAATCCGGAACTTTATGATCAAAATATCCATCTATCATACCAGACGCAAAAGAGGGAGAGACTTGAGCAGACCATACAATACGATTGAATTCCTCCCAAGGATCTCCAAGATCAAATCGATCAAAGTCAATGACATAAATTTCTCCATCTTCACCAATCATGAAATTCCCGATATGATAATCTCCATGTTGGAAAACCTGAGGTCTATCTTTTAACAATTCTCGATTTGCTCTTAAAAAATCAATAAAAATCTGACCATTTTCGTATTGAACGGGACATTCTTTGTATTTGGAGATTTTGTCATCAATTTTTCGATTATAAAAGACCTCCCAATCTTCACGAACTTCTGTAATAGGGAGTGAATGAATTTTTTGAAGGATTCTTCCTACTTCTACTCCGTAAGCGTATTGTTGTTCTTTCGAAACAGTTAAAATGGTTTCTCTTGCATCATTCCCGTCTATCCATTCGTGTAAAGAATGCACTTCGTCATCGCAGAGTTCTATGCTAATCGGTTTACACATCGGAACTCCAAGAGAAGCCACCTTCTCCATCATTTCAAATTCAAATTTTTTAGAATCTAACTTCTCCTTATCAGAAACACGCAAGAAATATTTTTGCTGATTTTGATCTATCACACAATATTTTTTATCATCTGACCAGCCTTTATTTATGGCTACCTTACTAATAAAATTCATCAAGCACTCTCCGATTCACTTTCCAACACTTCTTGCAATTTTCACTAGTAACCCATCCAGTTCGTCTACACTTTAGTATCCTAGATCCAGATTTACATAATGAAAATTAGTCAATTTTCTCTATGATGTTTCCAAGTTTATCCAATACAAGACAGGAATGATCATTTAGTGGAATTATGGGAACATCAACAAGTTCTTCAGCTCTATCCTTATTAGCTTTATCATTCCATGAATCATAATGGACACTAATTAAAAACTGACTAAAAAGTCCCAATCCATTTTTAATCTTTATCTGATGATCTGGATTATCATTAGGTGAGACATAGACTTTTTCTCCTAATAATAGGGCTCCTGCAGAAAATCCCATAACTTTCGCACCTTTATTCAGCATACGATCGATATAATTTTTGAACTGCTGATTGTCGTAAGTAGCTAAATACTTTTCCGTATTTCCACCACCGATGATGATGACATCAGCATCTAGATAGCTACCAAAATTAATCTGCTCAATGTCCAAGAGTAAGTAATCAGTGTTTAGGTTAGAAAAAAGGCTTTGGAAAACTTCCGTGTACTTTTTCATATACGGTTCCCAATTTTCTCGAAAAACTGTAAAAATGATAATTCTTTCGATCTTCCTTGATGACACAATTCTATTAACAATCGTATGGTTCTTTATCGGCGGATTTCCACCCATCAAAAAAATTTGTGCTTCCATTTTTTCTTTGTCCTTTCTCAAAAACGAGGCAAAGATGGTACTCTAACTTTTAATCTGTCCATACAAGTTTTACCGATAGCTCTCAGAAACTCTTCGCATCTACCGAATTTCAGAACAAAGGCAGCTCATTCTGATTTCATATCAGACTCTCGTAATAGTCTGTCTTCTATTTGCTTTTACCTATCTTTTCCTCTGCTAGACACTCTAGTTCCTCGATAGAATGACGATGCCTGTGCTTCTCTTCTGTTAGATAATGCTTGTGGACATGCGAATGCCTTACCGTATGCGTATGGGTACTTCCGCCATGGCTATGCGTGAATGTATGCTGGTGCTCATGGTCATGTTGGCGAATAAACGTATCGACTACCACTAAAGCAGAACCAATGACCATCACGATCAAGGCGATCACATACATCCAGGATAAGGATTCACTTAAAAATACAAAAGCAAGGAGAGCTCCGATCAAGGGATTGACAGCATAATAGGCACTGGTTTTAGCTGCTCCGAGAACATTCTGGGCTCTCACATACATGAAAATGCTGAGTCCGTAAGCCACAAAACCTAAAGCCAAGGCAATGGCGATATAGCCGATTCCTGGAAAGGACTCTCTTTTTATCAGAGCAATGACCAGAGCGCCAAGACCAGAGCATAGGCCTTTTAGCATCACAATTTGATAGGTGCTCTTTGATGATAGTTCTCTAGTGCAGTTATTTTCAAGTCCCCAGCAAACGGTAGCCATGATCACCAGCAAAGAACCATAAGAGAAATGAAAGCTATCTGTTCCTTCAAACGACAGCAGGATACTTGACAGGGTGATTAGTCCAATGGCCAGCCATAATCTTTTGGTTACAGCTTCTTTAAAGAGAATCAGTGCAATGACCGTCGTCGCCACAATTTCAAAATTCCCGAGAAGCGAGGCATTGGCAGAGGAACCATAGCTGATTCCAAGCATCAGAAAAATCGGTGCAGCAATATCGAGAACAATCATTCCGACAATATAGGGAAGTTCTGCTTTTGTCAGGCTCTCAGCTTTCTCCCTGTCCTTCTTATTAAAGAGTGACATCATCCCAATACCAATCCCAGCACCGAGATACAGCAATGCTGCCATTGTAGTCGGGCCCACATACTGCAAAAGAACCTTTGATATCGGTACATTTATGGCATAAAAAACAGCTGCCAGAAAGGCAAACATAATTGCTTTGAGCTTATTTTTCTCCATCAATTTTACTCCTCTATTTCATTATTTCTGGTCATGACCTCTATATCACAGCCCAGATCCAAACCAAAGTATCACTCCATCCAAACAGGAATTCGCCTAGAACTCAAAAGGTTTGGGGAGTTCAAATCTCCAGTGGAGCTTTGAAACCTCTCGCCTTGAAATGTCAAAGCGAGTGGTTTAACTGCGTTTTATTAACAAACTTACACACTCAACATGCGCAGTCATCGAGAACATATTCACATACTTTTTAACGATCGCATAAGGTTATCGTTAAATGGTATAACCTAGATAAACTGAGATTTCATAATTTCTTTTTCTTTGGTTTTGGTGCAGGTAACTCATCATACATTGAATTAAATAAGCCGGTTAAATATTCTTTGTTGTCAACATCATCTACCAATAGCATTTCCTTTGCACCTTCATACGGCAATTCGTATTCTACATTCGGCATATACGCTATTGCAGTTTTGACAGGCTTCACTAAAAATCTATCATCATAAATCCCACCCATGATTTTCCCTCGATAATAAATTATATATTCACCCATCATTGCTCTATATGATATTTCTTCCAACTCAGACAATTGTTCTAAAATGAAATCTAAATATTCTTTACTTGAAGCCATTTTTGCTATCTCCCTTAATTACTAAAATTTCAGCAATCCATTTTCATCAAATTGAAAATTGGGTTCCCAAGAAACTTCCCAATAATATCCATCTAAATCCGAAAAATATGCGTGATATCCACCCCAGAAAAGTCCCTGTGGCTCTTTTACAATTTTTCCACCTGCTTTTCATTACTAATTCTAGTACTCGCCAATATAGTATAAATTAAATGACCAATAAAAATGAAGATAAAAATAACATAGCAGCCAGTCTTACAACTTACTACTTTTCATATGATAATTTACAAATGTCTTTCCAGCCACTCGATCTTTTTAAAATCCTTATTGTTATTGTGATCATTTCGATAGGAGTCTTGAGAAGAAGCTTTGTAAATACTTAGATACTGCTCCAGACTTGGAAGACGAAAAGTGATGCCTTCAGTGTGAATAAGCTCTATATCCGATTCCGAAACTCCTGCAAAATCAGGTAAGGAATCGATACTTCCAAATTCAACACTCACTCGATCCTTTTGGAATTCATGCTCATGAATATCTATTAAGACGTAGCCTAAGTCTTTCATCACTTTCATTATCTTGTCCCAGTCATAAATTCTGATATGATCAGGCGCTTCCCAACCTCTAGGGTCACCAGGCACATGAATGTCAATGTCAGACGGCCCCCAATTTTCTTTCGTTCTAAACTCCAATCCCAAAGACCCCATCAGTGTCGGTGTAATTCCGACTCGATTTAAATGGAAACAAATGGTTTTAAATTCTTCAAATAAGAGACTCATTTTTACTCTAAACCTTTCATATAAATCTTCGTTATTTCTACTTTATTACCTTGAACAAAATCATCTTCATTTTCTAGAGTATATCCAGTTATTTTGGATACAAATTCTTTTCCTTCTTTTAAGGACCCAAATGCGACTAGATTTTTATAGGAAGGATTTTGATATAATTCCAACATATACATATCTACTCCTTCTGATTTTTGAACGATTATCCACATTTCACTAACAAACTTACACACTCCACGTGATGTGTTTGTGGAAATAAATCCACCGGCTGGACTTTCTTCAATTCGTAGCCCAACTCTTGGTAGAGTTTGATATCACGCGCCATGGTGGCGACGTTACAGGAGATATAGGCGATACGGTCAGCTCCTGTTTGGGCGCTTGCTTTGATAAAGCTTTCGGTCAAGCCCTTGCGTGGCGGGTCAACTAGGATGGCGGTTGGTTGGATGCCTTCCTTGAGCCAATTCTTCATGGCATTTTCAGCTGTGTCACAGACATAGTGGGCATTGGTGATATTGTTTAATGCAGCATTCTTCTGGCTATTCTCTACCGCTTCTGGGATGACTTCGACCCCGTAGACTTCCTTGACATGCTTGGCAACTGATAGGCCAATGGTCCCGATTCCTGAGTAGGCATCAATCACCACATCATCTTCTCTTAACTCCGCAAAGTCAATGGCTGTCTGATAGAGCTTCTCTGCCATTTCGGTATTGACCTGATAAAAGGCTGGTCCAGAGATTTGGAAGCTATTGCCCAACATTTGATCCGTAATATAGTCTTGACCATAGAGAACCCGCCATTCTTTTCCAAAAATGGCATTGGTATTCTGATCATTAATATTTTGCATGACGGATTTGATGGCTGGGAATTGCTTGATCAACTGCTCGATCAACTGGTCCACACGGAACACCTTGGGACGAGTGGTGACCAAAATGACCATGATTTCTCCTGAATGATGTCCTCGACGAACCACAAGATTTCGAATTAAGCCAGATTGTTCCTGCTCATCATAAGGCTTGAGGTCAAAACGACGAATCAAATCCCTAAGTGCCAAGACCACTTGGTCAATGACGGGATCTTGGATATAAAAGTCTTCAATCGGCATCAAATCATGAGAGTTCTTCCGAAAGAAGCCTGTTTCGACCTGACCATTGACACGACGGACAGGAACCTGAGCCTTGTTGCGATACTGGACAGGATGGTCCATCCCCAAGGTCAGGGGTACTTCGATATCAGAGATTCCTGCCATCTTGTAGAGGCTATCCTTGACCTGTTTGGCCTTGAATTTCAGCTGCTCCGGATAAGCCAGGTGCCCCAAATCGGCAATGCCGCTTCGCAAGTAAGCTAGGTCTAGCTCTTCATTGCGGTGAGGTGATTTTTCCAAGTACTCCTCTACTTTTCCGTAGCCGATCTTCTTGTTGACCTTGAGCACGCGCATGCGGATGACTTCTCCTGGCAGGGCATTCTCCACAAAAAAGACCAGGCCATCGACCTTAGCCACTCCTGCTCCTTCGTGTGTCAAATCGACAATTTCAACCGTTACAATTTCATTTTTCTTTAACATCGTTTTCTATCTTTCTACAAATTAAAAGGGGTGGAGTCCAAAACTCCTATCCCCTTATTATATCATCTCAGTCCCATTTGGTACAATTTCTTTTTATAAGCATCGAAATCGACCAGCAGGCCTTGGCCACCGTACATATCGTAGGAATCGACCCAATCCCCATTTTCTGGGATGGTCACTCGTTCAATTCCTTTTCCAGCACTTCCGACTAGTCCAAGTCCATTGGTCAATAGGAAAGAGAAAGGAACATTGGTGGACGTCATAGCAAAGACTTTCCCTAGGGCTTCTGATCCCGTAAAGAGTTTGGTTGGATCCTTGATCTGATGCATGATAGCGGACATGACCTCTTGCTGGCGACGGGTCCGACCAAAGTCTCCTTCATCATCCTTACGGAAACGCGAGTAATTGAGAAGGGTCCGGCCATCCATCCGTTGTTTTCCAACCTTGATGGTTTGTTGCGGAACGACACCGTCTTTCATGTTCAAATCATCTGGTACTTCTACTTCACTGACCTTTTCGCCGTCAACCGTTGAAAACTGCGCATTCATCTCGACCCCATTTGGGAAGAGGGTATCGATCGCTGTCGCAAAGGTCTTGAAATCGACCATAGCGTAATATTGGATATCAATGTCAAAGTTGTCTTTGAGCATCTGACGCACCAATTCAGCCCCTTGGTTGTTATTTTGCTCCCCGATGGTGAAGGCAGTATTGAGCTTCTGGTCATAGTAGCCATCGTATTCAGGAATATTTTGCTGGCTCACTCCATCAATATGTACCAGTGTATCCCGCATGAAGCTGACCATCTTGATCTTGCCTTCTTTGTTATTGACATTGACCACCATGATGGAGTCTGTCCGAGTCTCATCTGATTTCTCACCGATCCGACCATCTGTCCCCAAGATCAGGATATTGACCCCATCTCGCGACTTCTTGCCGTTAAATTTCTCGACGACAGCAGGCTTGGCATCTTTACCAGCTGGTTTACTGTTGAGGCCTTTCACAAACATAAAGACCATGCCACCGATAATGAGCAAGAAAAAGAGAGCTATCCACTTGAGGATCCGCTTGACGCGGATCTTTTTCCGTGGTTTCTTAGGTAGATCGCTCGTCGCAGCGACTGCTTTTTTCTTTGTTTTTTTGCTACGTGATTGGTAAACAGGAAGGTCACCAATCGGTTCAGCAATCTCCCCTTGCACTTCTTCAGTAGCAGCTACTTCAGGCTGTTGAAGGGGTTCTGTTTCCTCATAAACTCCTTGGCTTTTTTTGAGCAAATAATTGTATTCTAGTTGTTCTCGTTCATTCAAATAATGAAAATTTGAGTATAAGTACTCTAATCGCTTTCGCTCATGGTGAGATAGAAAGTTGGATTCGTTACTCATCTTTTCTCCATTCCGTTATCTTTTATGGTATAGACCTGATACTGACCCAAGACTTTTGTCTGAATGCCCAGACTGTCTAATTCTTGATAGGCAAAGTGCACAAGATCAGGCGCTTCATTTAGGAGGTCAATAATGAAAAAGTATTCTCCTAAAGCTGTTTTTAGAGGGCGACTTTCAATCTTGGTTAAATTGATTCCCCGCCAAGCAAAGGTGGACAAACCCTTATAGAGGGCTCCAGCCAGGTTACTTGGCAAGGTTAAAGCCAAGCTAACTTTTTGAAGGACCGGACTTAAAGTTTCTGAAATCAAGGGCTCTTTTGCCCCTAAAACCCAAAAACGCGTGTAGTTGTCCTCGATTTCTTGGATATCTTTGGCCTGGACTTCCAAACCGTACTCACTTGCTGCTGCCAGAGGGGCAATAGCTGCAATCTCCAATTCTGGATGTTCTGCTACATAGCGGGCTGCATAGGCTGTTGAAGCCGTCATTTCCATGGCCACATCTGGATAATGGGCCCTTAGAAAAGCTTTCCCTTGGGCTAAGGCTTGTGGATGCGAATAGACCGTTCGAATAGGCCGATCTTTTCTAGCCACCAAGAGCTGTTGCTTGATGGGATAGACCACTTCTGCAACGGCCTGGATGGTCCCTTGGTGAAAGAGGTAATCGATGGTCTCGTGGACACTGCCTTCGATAGAGTTTTCAACGGGGACGACTGCAAAATCAATTTCTTGATTTTCATAGGCCTTAATAACATCTGTGATCGTTCGATAAGCGATTCGTTCAGAAGTTGGAAAACTATGAGTCACCACATCGTGGGTAAAAGATCCCTTGGGACCTAGATAAGCAATTTTCATCTCAGTTCCTCTATAATTTCCTCTGGGCTTAGCTTGGTCACATCTAAAATTCGACTAGCCACTTCCTCATACCAAGCCTGTCTTTCTTGGAAAATAGCTGCTAATTCTTCCTTGCTATTATTTAGAAAAAGCGGGCGCTGATTGTCCTTATCA
>JAWGXY010000068.1:0-9858 GCA_032572035.1 Streptococcus parasanguinis | reverse complement strand
CCCGTCATTAAATAAAGTATTTTATGATGTTCCTCTTTTGAAGGATGGAAAAAATACGCTTGTTTACAATCAAATCGAAACATGTAGGATAAAATCTGAGAATAGTCGCTGTTCTTAATATTATTTTGAGGTTTATATTTTGCATCTGCAACTATTCTATTATCTGGTAATTTCCCTATAAAGTCTGGGTAAATTTTTCCGTTACTGTTATTAAAATAATAATGAGGCATAGTACCTACTTTGTTTTGAGGATGATAAAAGTGATCTTTTATTAATAAGTTTAGATACTCTTCCCATAACCAAGCAATATCTATAATGATTCCATGTACTTTCTGGTCGTTAGCTCCGAATCCAATCATTTCATCAGTCAATATTTGAAGGCATAGAGTCTGCAACTGAGTGTATTCTTCATAGAATCCATGCTTTATAGTATTAAATTTATTCTCAAATAACACATCTTCTAAATCATAATGAGAATAACTTGGAGTCATCTCTTTTATCCTCTTTACATTATTTCGAATAGTTGAACTTTCATTTAGTAATAAAGGTCTTGTAACTTCAATTTTTTCAATGGAATGTCGAATCAATTGATTTAATTTATTGTCGAACGAATACTCTCGAGTATTGTATGCAACATTTCCAACAAAAGGTACATTCTGTCTAATGTGTCTGTTGATATCCAACTGACCTCGAACATTACTATCATTATAGGAATGATAAACATATTCCTTATAGAAACCTTTTCTCATAGCCTCCTCTAAATAATAAGGAAACATATACACTAATAGATCATAATAAGAATGATTGTCAGATGATGAAATTTCATTAATCGTTACATTATAGTGAAGCACTTTTTGTAACATATAATGTAAAAAATAATCCTCATCTTGCGATTCAAAAAAACGACTTTGAATATGGATTTCATTCTCGCCATCGCTCAAAAATCCTACTATATTACAAGTCCTAGTTTTACCATTAAACGTCTTAAATATGCAATTATCCTCATCCAAATCATCAGAATCCTTTAGTAATGGTGGAAAAATTATAAATCTTCCCTGATCTAAAGTAGACAAAGATTTATTTGCTAGTTCATTAATAATCGAATGGCCTACATTAATTTGTTCAATCTCTGCGTTATCACTTATTTTAAGCATAAACTAGTCCTCACTAGTTCCAAAATAAGCGTTTTCCAAGGCTCTCATCTTATCATTAGCTAATCTTTCACCACGGAAATAATCATTTAACAGTGGTTTTAACTTATAATCCCAAAGATTTTTTATTGATAGTGTTCCTTCATCAAGATTCTTAAAATAACTAGCACCAATCTGATAATCTTGAGTTAAATGTCCTTCATCAACAATTGCATTACTCAATCGATGCATTATTTCTTTTGTTTCTTCATTAAGACCCATGTTTTGAGCAGAATTATCTGCTGTAATTTCCACAAAAGTAAATCTACGTCTCATTGCAAAATCAAATGTTTCAACTGAACGATCTATATCATTCATTGTCCCTATAATATAAACATTTTCAGGTATATATAACTTTTCCTCAGAATTATAAGGTGTGCTTACTGCTCCTTTAATTCCACGATAGTCTGGATCTATAGAAAAGAAGAGTTCTCCAAAAATCTTTGAAATTTCACCACGGTTTATCTCGTCAATGATAAAGACAAACTTATCTTTATCGTTCTTAACTTCACCAACAATATAATCTTCAAGTCCAAACTTTTCTTTCAAGTGTTTAACAACTGCTTTTCTATAATTGTCAAATCCCCCTTCTGGAACACCTGGCAAACCTCTATAAACATTATATATTTGATTATAATTAAGATATTGGGTGGTACCTTTTTTAAAGATGCCTTGTACACCATTGTTATCATAAGAAACTATATTCCCCATTGGCTTACCAGTCAATGTTTTTAATTCATTATACCCTTGTGAAGTTTCCATCGCTTCAGTAACTGCTTCAAAAAATTTTCCCCATGCCTGAGCAAAGTTATCTTGACGGTCTGCAGTCTCAAATTTTTGGGCTTTTCCAATAAATTTTTTGAACTTCCCAGGTTTTAGAGTAAAACCAATTTGATTATTCTCTGCCTCTGAAGGACGAAATCCTTCAATAAAATCAGTGTAATCATATGAAGGATGAAATTGAACAAAATCAATTTGATTGATTTCATCCTGTGAAAGACTATTAATATCACTAGTTCTACCGTTAGAAACAATATTTGCTGCAATCTGTTTAGAAACGTAGGTTTTACCAGTCCCTGGTGCTCCTCGAAATACTATGTTTTTTGAAGATAATAAAAGTTCGGAATAACTCCTTATATGTTCTTCTATAGCCACTGTTTGTGAATTAGACTCCACAGCTTCATTCTCCTCACCTTTATCTTTATAAACTAATATAAATCTATCACCTTCAGTTCCAAATCTCTTTAAACATTCCTTTACAAATATGAGAGTTGAAAATATGTTCCAACAGTAAAAAAATAGAGTAGAGCCGCCCTCACAATGATAGCCAACATATTCAATTGTATTTCTTTTCCTTTTGAATTCAGATTCACTAGAAAATATGCCCCTAATCATCGGACTAGATGGATTATATTGACACACCGGAAAATTTTCTCTATCCTTTTTTGAAAGTTCCAATATTTTTTTTTCGAATATTTGACATGCTAGACGAGGTAAAACCTGATTAGACTCGTTTCTTTCTCTCTTTTTTTTATTTCTTCTAATTATTTCATCATTTGAATTTATAAAGAACACATCTAAAAATTTGTAATTGTCTCCCAAGCTTAAATCATCCATTGTGAAGCGGCTATCCGTTGACTTAATCTCATTACTAGATATTGTTAATTCATACTTTTCTAATTTACCCATATTCACACATTACGTCCTTTGTTTACTACTATTTTTGATTCTATATAATGATTATATCAAAATGGTAAAATAACGTCCAAAAAAATCGAAATATGGATAGATTGACGCGATTATGAAATCACCACAAATTGAAGTACGATTATTGCTTTCGACTGCTTTTCAGCTAGCGTAATAATGGCGCTTTTGTGATTCTTTTCGACAATAGTATCTTCTTCAAGGTGACCAAATTCAGTTTCAAAGTTTGGATACATGTCAGCGAGTTCCCTCAAATTTCTGCGAAAATCTCGTGGTCCTCGGCTTTCTTTTTTCCCATTTTGATTTCGTTTGCCTTTTCAAAGCATGATAATAACATGGTCAGCTAAGCGGTATATAATCCCCAGGGAACAAGGGATTTTATAAGGACGGGTTCCTCTTATCACATCGAGGATCCAATCTGATACTAGATAGGATTAGATAAACTCTAGTTCCGGCCTGGTAAGTTAGATGTTTTACTGACCACAATGCATCTTGTTAAATTTGTGGTATTGTTAATAGTCATAAGCCGAATGACTGGTCATCAGAAAAGAGAAAATATTATAAATGGTTTGTCTCGCACTTACAAGTGACTTTGCAATATTGATAACCTTCTTGCCTTCTTAGTAATAGGCTTTTATCATTATGAGTTCATTTATGGTAAGATGACTGTAGGTTATTTATGTTCGTTCCTTTCAGACAAATGCGATACTTTATTTGAGACTAACATAGATGGCTTCTTCTGTTTAGCTTATAATTTTACCGAATAGTTCATTTTTTCTACCAAATAGTTTTGACATGACATTTTATATTCATATTGTAATAAAATTTAATCATGAATAATTTAAAAAAAGAAAATATTGAGAAATGCATTTGGCATATACAACGACATTATGATAAGCTTCTAAATTCTGAAGACGATGAATTTAGAGAATACGAAATTTTTCATATACAAGCTAGCATTGAATGTTTAATTCGTGTTTTAAACAATGAAAAGCCCTATCCAAATTTAGATAGGGATGAAGTATTTTAAATATGTCCAAACTGATCTAACTGTTGATACTTTATAATTTATTACTCAACAATCGTATAATCACCACTATTTAACAAGTTTAAAACCTTTTTAACAAATGGAACTGAAAGTAAGTCTTCAATTTTTCTACCATAAGTTTTAAAATTCTCATCGATTTCTACTATACTAAGGCCTAAGTTGTTTGCTTCTGCTTCACTGGTTGGTTTATGAAAGCTAAATCCACCGATCTCATAATATAAGAAATAAAGATTATTTTCAATCTGATAATCAAAAAAGTGAATTTTTGTACATCGTTCGTAGTCAAAGTAATTACTTTTCCAAATGATATCATCTTCTTTTTCAACTAAGATTTTTTGATAATCTTCTTCATAACTGTAAACACGTTTCGTATTTTTCACAAATTGTTTATGAATAACAGTTGGAGCAAATGGCTTTAATAATTCCTCTTTCATCCCGAAGTACTCAAGCTTCTTTGCTATCGCATTGTCAATGTTATCTTGTAAATGCGGATGGTACGGTGATTTTCTATATTCTCTAACTTTATCACGATAATTTTTTGCTCGTTTATTAACGGAATAAATACATTCAGCAATCATTTCAGTAGTTAGTTGCTTCTTTTTCAACAAATCAGAATATAATTTGGGAGTTTTCATATTTTTTAAGCTTTCTAAAATTTAAGTAAACATTAACTAGATTCACATTTGTTCAGTTATATTCGTATTAAAAAATACTTCCTTAATTTATAACGTTATTATACCATATTTATTTTTATTTTATGCTACTAAATATTAATTAAATCTGCTGTTCTTTCTGTAAATATAAAAATAAAGCCTCACAAGAAAGCTTCCATTATGAAGTTTCTTGCGGGGCTTCTTTTTTTACAAAGTTTCCTCTCTATATTATAAATCTAATCACAAAGATCCATAAGAAGTATAGACTAACGTTTAATATTACTTCTTTTAATAATTATCAAGAGAAAAATTAAAACAACAGAAAACATTACAATAATGAAGAAAGGAAATTCTATTTTATTTCCATTCGTTTTTATGTTATTAATAGTTTCTTTTCCAGCTGCTTTATTTTCACTTTCTTTGCTACTTTTCGGTTTTATTGAATCATTTTTTTCACTATCACTATCTTTCTTAATGTCTTTATCATTATCGTTTTTACTACTTTGACTTGAACCTAGCATTCCAGTCTGAGATCCTATTGCTTCTTGATAGTATTGATTCATTTCATCTTGGCTAAAATTTCCTTTAAGGAAACTACCGTCTTTTCTTTGAAAATCAACTAATCCATAATATGCTGATAAAAATTTTTCATCCCCCTCCATAACAACAAAGCAAGGTATTTCTTCCTTTGAGGGATTTTTGGTGACCCTTTTTACCATATAAGTAGCTTTTTGTTTTGTCGTGGCTCTAGGACTTAAATTTTCAATATATGTTCTTATTCTATACTCACCCACTGGAACACTTGTTTCTTGCATCCAATTATTTTCAGGATTAATTTTTAATGTTTTAACAACTTCTTCGGTATCTGCTTTTACTACAAGAACGACTACTTCTAACTTATAACCTTCTTGGGCAATCCCTTGTACAACAAGAGGTCCTGTTTCTTCTGCATACACATTAGATGTCTGAAATGAAAAAAATAATCCTAAAATCGTTATTATTATCTTTAATAATTTTTTCATCATATCAATCCTTATTTATTGCGAATTCTTCATATTTTGAATCAAGATATCGACTTCTTTTATCTCGTTTATTAACTCTGAAAAAGGATCATCTATAGTATTTTTTCTACTTTCATAATAAGCATTTCCTAGTGTCAAAATTAATTTTTCACGTTTTTTATTCTCTTTATATAGTTGAGTATTGGTTTGAATTGATTGAGTTAATTCCTTTGTTTTCTTTCCAGCTTTAGAACTAACTTCAAAAAATTTTTCTGAGATATCTGATAAAAAGGATTTTTGAAGATTATTACTGTTAATTTTTGAGCCACAGGAAATACAGTATTCACTTGTTTTGAAGTTTTTGGTACCACATTTAGCACAAAAGTAATTTTCTTCTCTGACCTCACTATTGTATGGTGGGACATATTCTTCACCGTGACTATTATTGTTTGGTGATACATATTCTCCATCAGGGATAATATTTTCTGAAGTTTCTCTTTTTACTTCAACTTCATCCTTAATCTTTTCTTCTGGTTCTCCGATACTATTAACGACATCTTCTGAAATAGGAGTCGTTTCAGCATTTATATTTTCTACTTCAAACTCATTATTTTTCTTTGCAGTAAAAAATTCCACTGGACTTGGTTTGCGTTTAAATTTTTCTTCAAATTGAGATAGCCATTCTTCTTTATTCATAATCTCACACCCCTGTATATCTTACATGATAATTATTTTGTAAAATACTAATACGTTTATCTTTGGATGGATATCCTAACTCGCAATATCCTTTAGCCAAAGATCCATCTTCCTCAGATACAGTATCGATATAATAACAATGAATTTCTCCAAATCCAATCGCAGCCATATACTGGTCTGAAAGATATGCGTCACGTTTTACAATTGATTTTACAAACATGTAAAAGAAACTTATTAATGCAACTATTAATATTATCGAACCATAAAATAGAATAGCTCCTTCTTTTGTTTCAGAACTACCTGACCAAAATGAGTTTCTGCTGTCTCCATAATTTTTTTTAAAGCCTCCAAATAGTGTTGTTATTAATAAGATTAGTAAGACAATAATTAAAATGATATTTGAACCAACTACCACAGGTAAAAGATTTGGAGCCATATTATGGATTCGATGGAGCTCAAACATAATTTTTGGTTCTAAAAAATATGGATTTTCCAGTAAGCTATCAGTAACGATAATTTTGTTCATACCTATTGCGTAGGCAGCAGGCACATCATTATGAATCATGCGGATTTCAATATTATCTGGTAAGTTTAAACCTTTTTGACGCGCCTTTTGAATAATCTCATTGACAGGTTGTTGAACTTTTTCTTGATAATCACTTCTATCTATCCTCTTCGCTCCAAGAATCCAACAAACTAAGGATTGACCGGTATTTGATAATAAAAATTCTGTAAATAATAAAGCTATTAGTCCAACAATTCCCTCACCATAGTATGTTTCCAAAAATATTGCAATCGTGAAATATATTAGAATCCCCCATCTTTGTGTATCAAAACAATATTTTAGATAGTTAAGAACATTAAATCTTTTTATGATAGAGTGAATTATATTTTGATCATCCTGTTTAAAATATTTACCACAACCACTACATTGCATACTATTTCCAAAATTCTTTGTACCACATGAGTTACAAAATTTAAAATTTTGATCATTTTGTGTTTCCGCAACATTTTGTGAAACGTATTCGTTCAACTCTACTTGTGGCTGAGCCTGTGGCCTAGCATTGCTTTCACTATCCTTAACTTTAGAAATAGCCGATAAATCTGATACTATTATTTCTCCTGATTGAATACCAGCTTGAATCTCTTCTTCTGTTGGTACACGGTCGTTAATCTCTTTAAATATTTCAATCCATTGCTCTTTATCCATCATATACTCCTATGTTTATTATTAAAGTAAAAGGCTGAGGGAGATCACCTTAAAAGGTTCTATTTCCTCCAGCCTATAAATCTATTTATAGATTACTCTTAATTTTACTCACCTTTTTTGCGCAATTTTATTCCAGATAGTCCCATAAGCATCGCTCCTAACCCAAGTAATACTAATCCACTTTGAGAACCAGTATTTGGTAACGAACGTTGAGGATTATATCCGGTTACTGAACCTCGATAGTTATAATGATCAGATTGAGAAACAGAATCATTTTTTAGATCAAAAGTTTTATGATCTTCATTTTGGATTCCAATCGATTTAGTTTCACTTGATAACTTCGTATGTTGCGTCAATTGTTTATGAGCGTTTTGGTAAGCAAGCTGTACAGCCTCATATTGTGTAGTTGCATCCAATTGATCTTGTAGAAGTGATTTAAGTTTAGCTTCCTCTCTTGCTACATTTTCAAGTGCTAAACGATGCTCTTCAACTGCATTGTCATATGCTTCTTTTGCTTTCTTCAAATATGCATCAGCATTTTCAAGATGATCCAAAAGTGTTTCTAAAGCAACTAAGTTAGTCTTAAATTTAGAAATTTCATCCTTAATTTGACTTTCTTTAGCTTTTAACTCTTCAACTTTATTCTGACGGTTTCTGAGTTCTGCTTCATCCTTGGCTTTTTCAGCTTTAAGATCTGAAAGAACTTTAATTTCTTTATCCAATTCTGCACGCGCATCTGCTAAAACTTTTTGTTTTGTTTGAATATCTGCATTTAGATTTTCAACTGCTGATTGTGCTTTTGCATAACGAGTTTTGGCAGCAATCAATTGTTGAGAAGCTTCATCTAAATTCTTTTGTGCAAGAGGTGTCTTATCTGAGATTGAGTTTAATCTAGCAATCGTTTGACGTGTAGCATTTAAGGCTGCCAAATGTTTTTCATGAATTTTAGTTACTTCATCTAAATTGTTTCTTGCAGTCTTATCTGTTGCTTTTGCTTTCTCAAGCTCCTCTTTTGCAGTTTCTAATGCTTTTTGCTTAACTTGAAGGTCTGCATTTAAATTATCAAGAGCTGTTTGAGCTTTGATATATCTTGTTTCAGCTTCTTCTTTTAGTTGTTTTGCATTGTCGTATTTCTTCTGTGCATCTGGAGTTTGATCAGGATCTGACATTAATTCTGCTACTAGTTTTTGAGTTTGTTTCAGATTTTGATTTGCATTTTGATTTTCTACTTTTGCTTTTTCAAGATCAGATTTAGCTTTTACTTCTGCTGTTGTGGCCTGGTCTAAATTATCTTTTGCATTTGCTAAAGCTTGACGCTTGCTTTGAATATCAGCATTTAATTGATCGAGTGCATCTTGAGCTTTATTAAATTGGATTTGTGCTTCATTATAATTTTGTGTAGCGATTTCCAATTTAGTAGTAGCTGCAGGTGTTTGGTCAGGAGTAGCTTTCAAAGCATCTAATTTTGCTGTCGTTTCTTTGAGGGCTTTTGTACTTGAATCATTTTCTGATTTAGCTTTTTCCAAACGATTCTGTGCAGAATCATTTGCCGTATTTGCTGTAGTCTGCTTAGCTTTAGCAGCTGTTAATTCATCTTCCATTTTTGAAGTATCAAATGGAGTAGCTAGAGGTTTTGCAATACCTTTATCATAATAGTCGTCAACAGTTACAAAATGATATTCACCAGTTTGTTCATCTTTAACATATTCAAGATGTGCATCTTGACCTTTGAATTCAATAAAGTGCATACGTCCAACACCACTTGGTGTGAAACTATTTGCAGCTCCAATTGCCCGAATATTTGTAGGAGCTTTCTGCCCAATCATGAGTTTCATGTGTCCAAAATAAGCATGAACATCATTTGTCATAAAACTAATTACAGCATCATATACCTCGCGATACAATTGAGACATTGTGGCTTTACGAGTTTCTTTAGCTTCTGAATAATACGCACCATAGCCCAGCAAAGTATTATCAAAACTCATGTTTTCTCCAGTCCATACGATGGAATCTAATCCATCTTTCGCTAGAGCAGTATCGCTGTGACTTGTGCTATATGGTTTATTTTCTTCAGCATAGGCTTTGGCAATGTTTTTGACACCCTGAACAGATTCTTCAGTGACAATATAATGGTGACTACCCCAAACTTGATCTTGAAGATTATTTGCAAGAAGTGCATAATATTGGCTCAAAGCTTCAATTTGCTTGTCAGTTAAATTGTCTAAATCTACGACTGAATCATCGATCGGCAAAACAATATCCTTGTTTGACCATTCCTTTATGAATATATTTTGGTGTTCAGGGGAATATTCTGTTAATGCAGTTCCAAAATCATACTTACTATCTTTGAACCATT
>JAWGXY010000067.1:0-10034 GCA_032572035.1 Streptococcus parasanguinis | reverse complement strand
TGCTGGTGCCTTCACTGGTGAAACTAGCCCACAAGTTTTGAAAGAAATCGGTACTGACTACGTTGTTATCGGTCACTCAGAACGTCGTGACTACTTCCATGAAACTGATGAAGATATCAACAAAAAAGCAAAAGCAATCTTTGCGAACGGTATGCTTCCAATCATCTGTTGTGGTGAAAGCCTTGAAACTTACGAAGCTGGTAAAGCGGCTGAATTCGTAGGTGCTCAAGTATCTGCTGCTTTGGCTGGTTTGACTCCTGAGCAAGTAGCTGCATCTGTTATCGCATACGAGCCAATCTGGGCGATCGGTACTGGTAAATCAGCTTCACAAGACGACGCACAAAAAATGTGTAAAGTTGTTCGTGACGTTGTAGCTGCTGACTTTGGTCAAGAAGTGGCTGATAAAGTACGTGTTCAATACGGTGGTTCAGTGAAACCTGAAAACGTTGCTGAATACATGGCTTGTCCAGACGTTGACGGAGCTCTTGTGGGTGGTGCATCACTTGATCCAGAAAGCTTCTTGGCATTGCTTGACTTCGTTAAATAATGACATCTAAAAGGCGAGAGGGTTCTCGTCTTTTTTTTATAGTAGAAAAGACCAGCTACAAAGCTGGTCTTTTGAGTTAGGAACGTCCTAATAGTTTCTTAATGAGAGAAATCAGTTTGTATTTCAGAGGACTTGGGTAATAACGGAAGGTCCCCATCTTACGGACGATGTAGCCGTTGAAGTTTTGTTTGAAACGAAGCACACCGTCTGACCCGTCGAAGACCCCTTGAATACCAAGGAAGTTATATCTTGGGATACCACGTTTGATGGTTTCAAGCATCATATATTCCTGGAGAACAGCAGGAGCATAGAACTTATTAAATTCTGTATAAGAGCCACTGAATAAATAGGTGGATTCTTGTGGCATATAGACGAAGAGGCTTCCTGCAAGAATGACGCCTTGATCTCCATATTTTTCTATATATTCTTTCGCTTCCTTCTTTCTCACCTCAAAGGTATCAAACTGGCTAGAGAATTCACGAAGTTGATTTTGTTTTTTATCTGAATGTGGGTTGACTTCAAGATCCTTCTGTAATTTCTCAATCTTCTGTGCTAGTTTTCCTTGGTCTTTTTCAAGATTCGTGTAGTAATGGTGGAAGTTCAGTGTTGCGATCATGAAATCTGCTTTGTCGCCAAAACTGTCATAGAAAGTTTGGTAATAATCCAAGGTTTTATCCTGATAGTCGCGACGGTCACTGGTAGAGGAAGTAATTTCCTTGAAGAGCTGCAGTTCATCTCGGTTTAATCGTTTCAGTTCAATACCGAAAGACTTAGCTTTCTTAACAAGTGGCTTTCCTTTTTTACTGAAGCTCGTAAGAAGATTTTTTTCGGTGATGCCCTCCATGTCTTTTACATAATGCCAATCAGGTTCTCCTCCTGGATAACCTGTTGTTAAACCATCATGCTGATAGCCCAATTTTTTAAGGGTATCCATAAAATGGGTTTGTTCTTCACTGGTTGGATTGCCGTCACTGTCAAAGGTTTGATAGGTATCATAGGGCTTAATAACGAGTTCAATAGCTCCATTCTCTTTCGCATAGTCTTTTAAGGCTGCATAGAAGGGTTCTAGCATAGTCTCCTCTTGGTAAAGAGGGCCAGAATTGATTTCCATATGGAGACCACCCGTCATAGGAAGACTGTACAAGATCGCTGCCACTTGGACTTGATTTTCTTGTTTCCAAGCGATAAATTGGACCGTGTTTCCTCGCTTTTCAAGCAGATCTGCCATTTCAGCAGACTGGATAAAAGAGCGATGGGAGACGGTATTTGCAAATGAGGTAAATTCTTCTTTTGAAATTGTCGTAAGAGTCATGTAACTTATTTACTCCTTAATTTTTTCCGGATCTTGTAAGCTGTGTTAACAAGTGGATAGAGTGGACTTGTTGGAAGGTTGAATTCCCCAACAAATTCTTCAATAATAGGATTAAATTTAGATTTAAAATGATAGAGTCCACCATCTAGTGAATTTTCAATGCCTCCCATATTTTGCCAAGAAGCACCACGGTCGAAAGCGTGTTGGGCAGTTTCATACCAGGTGAGGATGGCGGGTTGGTAACGGCGGAATTCTTCATCCATCCCTGCATAAACATTTTCAGATGTCCCACCGAATTCAAGGCTTAAGGTACCAGATAAAGGAACGACCTTTTTACCTGCCTGGAGATGGTGCTCAAGAAATTGCAGTTCTTCCTCTATCCGCTCTTTTTCTTTTTGGTTGTTCTCAACTTTGCCAGGCTTTGTTTTTTCGGTGAATTTTTCAGCCTCGGCCTTGTTTTTTTCAAGATCTTTTGTAAGGGAGGCTTTCCGTTCTGTGAGATCAAGAGTAGACAAAGTAATGTAGGATTGTCCTTGGTAGGTCGTGAGCAGTTTTTCGTAGTAATCTTTTCCACGTAAATGAATGCTTTTACGTGCTTCTGTCTTTTTCATGAGAGAAGCAAAGTCCTTTAACAATTCAGTCCCGCCAAATTGGACTTGGATCCCTTTGTTTCGAGCAGTTCGGATGGCTTGTCGAGTAGATTTTGAAAGGTCTTGTTCGGTGAAAAACTCTTTGTGGATATTCGCTTGAAAGCGTGGTTGGATATTTTCTGCCAGATCACTTGTTCGGCCAGTCCATTCAACCCCTTCTTTAGTTAAGGTATCGATCACCGCTTGTACATCAGTGGTTTCCGTATTTTCTTGTCCAATCAAGTGTTTGCTCAAGAAAAGACTTGGATCAAATTTCACAAACAAGGCCTTGTGTTGTTTGGCTATCTTTTTAAGGGACTGGATCACATATGAAACTAGCTCCTTGTTTTGGTAATCCATAATAGGGCCACGAGGAATGTAGAGCATGGAAAAGCCAAGTGGCAGGGGTTGAATCAAGATGCTTGCAACCGCGACTAATTGGTCTTCTTGATAAAAGCCAACTCGTTCATTTCCCCAATTATCTTTGATTTTTGCCCATGAACTGCTTTGTAAGAGATTGGTTTGGTCACTCTGAATAACAAAGTCATCATGCTCACTAGCAGAAATTCCTAGCTGGTAATGGTACATTTCTTATAATACCCACTTTCTAATGGCGTATGCAACGCCAGATTCATCATTTGATTTGGTAATAGTTGTAGCAATTTTTTTAAGAGCTGGATTGCCATTCTCCATAACGACGGCATGTCCCACGACTTCTAGCATGGAGCGGTCATTTTCCTCATCTCCGATGGCCATGGTTTCTTCTTGCTGGATTCCAAGTCGTTCAGCTAGATGAAGAACAGCTGATCCCTTATTGGTCGTTTTTCCTAGAATTTCTAAATAAAAAGGAGCTGATTTGACCATGGTGAAGCGATCCTCGAATTCTTTAGGGATTTTTGCAATCGCAGCATCCAGAATGTCTGGTTCATCGATATACATGGCCTTGACAAATTCTTTCTCACGAACTTCTTCAGGCGTCCGGTAATAAAGGGGCATATTGACCAGTTGAGATTCATGAATGGTGTAGCGTCCAATATCTCGATTACTGGTATAGATGCCATCTTTTGTAATGGCATGAGAGTGGATTTGGAGTTTGTTAGCAAGAGACTCGATATCGAGATAGTCCTCATAATGTAAAAGGTCTTTGATGAGTTCTTTTCCAGTAGCGGTTTCTTGAACCAGTCCACCGTTAAAGGTAATGACATAGTCTCCAGGATCCATGAGATGAAGTTCCTTTAAGAGTTTTGAGACACCTGCAATGGGACGACCTGTTGTGATCACAATTTTGACTCCCGCAGTCTTTGCATCTTGAATAGCTTGAAAAACATCTGGCGTGATCTCTTTTTTTGAATTGAGGAGTGTACCATCGATATCGATCGCCACTAATTTAATGGACATCCGTCTCTCCTGTAAAATAATCATTGGTAATGTAAGAAGTGAATTCTTCTACTTGCTTACTAAAAAGTCCGTTAGTTTCCAACATTTCTTTTGGAAAATAGAAGCGGTTGTCCCCATAGCGGGTTCCTGCAAGGGCAGCGACAAGTGGAGATAACTGAGACAACTCGGCCAAACTTCCATCTTTTCTTATCATCTCAATCTGAGTCCGCGGTTTTTCAAGCTCTGGCCGATAAATATCGTAGGGCAAATCGAAATTTTGGTGGATGGCTGTGTAATAAGTAGGATTAAACCCAACCTCTTTAATCAGTTTTTCAAGGATTACTAAGTCTTTTCGCTTATCTTCTGTAAATAGAATCGACTTAAAGACTTTCCGATTGATATAGCGCTGAGCAAGATCAGATAAGATGGTATCCGGACTATCCATCCAGACTTGGAAATAGGTATTCATCACACCGTCATCTAGATTTAGGTAGTCTTGGATAGTGATCTCTTCTTCAAAAAATGGGATCAAGCGAGGTGAAGTCAATTGAAAATACTCTTTTTGATCTGGATAAATGGTTCTAGCGCGCTTGAGTAGATTTTGAAGGAGGACTTCCATGGCACGAGTAGCCGGGTGGAAGTAGACCTGCATATACATTTGGTAACGGCTGACCACGTAATCCTCGACAGCATGCATGCCATTTTGTTGGAAGGCAATGCCATTTTCAATCGGTCGAATGACGCGCAAAATACGGGTCAAGTCAAATTTTCCATAGGAAGCACCCGTAAAGTAGGCATCCCGCAGTAAATAATCCATCCGGTCCACATCAATTTGACTAGAAATCAATTGCACCACTTGTTTATTGGGGTAGGTATGATCAATGACGCTGGCTACACGATTTGGGAAATCAGGTGCTACCTGTAAGAGGATCTGATTGACCTCCGTCTCTGGACTGGTGATGATCAGCTGGGTCATTTTTTCATGATCGGTCCCAAAGAGTCCTTCGAAGGTATGGGAATAGGCACCATGTCCAATGTCATGAAGAAGAGCGGCTGTCATGGTCAGTAAGTTTTCATCAGAATTCCATTGCTCTGCATACTTTTCCTCAAAAATGGACAGAATGCGTCTTGAAATTTCATAGGCGCCAAGACAGTGAGAAAAACGACTATGCTCCCCACCGTGGAAGGTAAAACCAGATGTCCCCAGTTGTTTGATGCGGCGTAGTCGTTGAAATTCTTTACTATTAATTAATTGATAAATGATGGGATGATCCACATGAACGTAATCATGCACGGGATCGCGAAAGACTTTTTCATTCATGGGTCTATTATAGCAAAAAAAAGCCTATTTTGCGATCTAGAGGCTAATAGGGGCAGTCAAAATGCGTAAAATTTGATAGAATAGTAAGGCAAGAAAAGAAGAGAAGGAGACAAAGATGCAGATTCGCATTCAAAATACCATTCGATTTGGAGAAGAAATGGAAATCGTTGATCAGTACTATCAAGGTGAATGGAAGGAAAAAGCAGGTTTTCAATATCTCTTGTATACCAATGAAGAAGATGAAAAGGTTGCTTTGAAATTTTCCAATGATGAATTGGTCATGACACGATTCTCAAGTCCTAAATCCATCATGCGTTTCTACAAAAATGAAGATGGTGGGGCAATCATCCCAACTCCGATGGGCATTCAGCAGTTTTTGATTACAACAGACCTCTTTCAATTAGAAGCAGGTCATTTGCAAGTCTCTTATCGCTTGTTAACTCTCGATGGCGAACAGGAATTTGCTAATTATCAATTACTGGTGGAATGGGAAGAATAGACCTCATTAAATTATTAGAGATCCCGCTTGCTTTATTCTATAAAAATGGTATAATAAAACCACTCAAGGGAGTAGCTGGCGGTTTTCCGCGATAGTGTCGTCATTACGAATTATTTCCGGCACTATATTAAACAGCGAGACTTGTTTTTTTAAAAAACAGGTCTCTTTTTTTGTAAAAAGAGACCAAAAAGGAGGAGACTGTTTTGTCAAAAGAACAAAATAAAGATTTGTTTTACACGCAATCTTCTGAGGAAGTCCTAAAGAACTTGGACTCATCTGTCGAAGGTTTGTCAACTGCTCAAGCTCAAGAACGCTTAGCGACTTATGGTCGTAATGAGTTGGAAGAGGGCGAAAAACGTAGCCTACTAGCTAAATTCCTTGATCAATTTAAGGATTTGATGATTATCATCTTGCTTGCGGCAGCGGCACTTTCTGTGATTACAGAAGGGATGGATGGTTTAACAGATGCCATTATCATCTTGGCCGTTGTTGTCTTGAATGCTGCCTTTGGGGTTTACCAAGAAGGGCAAGCAGAAGCAGCCATTGAAGCTCTGAAAAATATGTCTAGCCCGATGGCTCGTGTTCGTCGTGATGGCCATGTTATTGAGATTGACTCAAAAGAATTGGTACCTGGGGACATCGTCTTGCTAGAAGCTGGAGATGTCGTGCCTGCAGATATGCGTTTGTTTGAAGCAGCTTCTCTTAAAATTGAAGAAGCAGCTCTTACAGGGGAGTCTGTGCCAGTTGAAAAAGATGTGACTGGACTTGTTGAAGCAGATGCTGGTATCGGGGATCGTGTTAACATGGGTTACCAAAACTCAAACGTAACTTACGGTCGTGGTATTGGGGTCGTGACCAACACTGGTATGTATACAGAAGTTGGTAAGATTGCGGATATGTTAGCCAACGCAGACGAAACTGAAACACCATTGAAGCAAAGCTTGGAACAATTATCTAAGGTCTTGACTTACTTGATTATTGTGATTGCCGTTATTACTTTCTTGGTTGGTGTATTCGTTCGTGGTGAACATCCATTAGAAGGCTTGATGGTTGCGGTTGCTCTTGCGGTTGCTGCGATTCCAGAAGGTCTCCCTGCCATTGTAACCATCGTTCTATCTTTGGGAACAACAACCCTTGCCAAACGTAATTCGATTGTTCGTAAATTACCAGCGGTTGAAACGCTTGGTTCAACAGAAATCATCGCATCTGATAAAACAGGTACTTTGACCATGAACCAAATGACGGTTGAAAAAGTTTATACCAACGGTCAATTGCAAAGCTCGGCATCTGAAATTGCTGCTAGCAACAATACCCTACGTATCATGAACTTTGCCAATGACACCAAGGTGGACCCATCTGGCAAGCTGATTGGTGATCCAACGGAGACAGCTCTTGTACAGTTTGGTTTGGACCACAACTTTGATGTTCGTGAAGTCTTGAAGGATGAGCCACGTGTTGCTGAATTACCATTTGACTCAGACCGTAAGCTTATGTCGACTATCCATAAGGAATCTGACGGTTCTTACTTTATCGCTGTCAAGGGTGCACCTGACCAATTGCTCAAGCGTGTGACTCGTATTGAAGTCAATGGGGAAGTTCGCCCAATCACAGAAGAAGATAAAAATGCCATCCTTGCCACCAACAAAGACTTGGCTAAACAAGCCCTCCGTGTCTTGATGATGGCTTATAAGACAAGCAAGGAAATCCCAACTTTGGAATCTGAAATCGTTGAGTCTGACCTCATCTTCTCTGGTTTGGTCGGAATGATTGACCCTGAGCGTCCAGAAGCAGCAGAAGCTGTTCGTGTCGCTAAGGAAGCAGGTATCCGTCCGATCATGATCACAGGTGACCACCAAGATACAGCTGAAGCCATTGCTAAACGTCTCGGTATCATCGATCCAAATGATACAGAAGACCATGTCTTCACTGGTGCTGAGTTGAATGAACTCACTGATGAAGAATTCCAAAAAGTCTTCAAGCAATACTCTGTTTATGCTCGTGTATCACCTGAGCACAAGGTTCGTATCGTGAAAGCATGGCAAAATGAAGGTAAGGTTGTCGCTATGACGGGTGATGGGGTCAACGATGCGCCTTCACTTAAGACAGCTGACATTGGTATCGGTATGGGGATTACAGGTACAGAAGTTTCTAAGGGAGCTTCTGATATGGTCCTTGCCGATGATAACTTTGCAACCATTATCGTAGCGGTAGAAGAAGGACGTAAGGTGTTCTCAAATATCCAAAAATCCATTCAATACCTCTTGTCTGCTAATATGGCTGAAGTTTTCACCATCTTCTTTGCAACCTTGTTGGGTTGGGATGTGCTTCAACCAGTGCATTTGCTATGGATTAACCTGGTAACAGATACGCTCCCAGCCATCGCCCTTGGTGTGGAACCAGCTGAGCCAGGCGTCATGACTCACAAACCTCGTGGGCGTAAGTCTAACTTCTTTGATGGTGGTGTCTTCGGAGCAATCATTTATCAAGGGATCTTCCAAACCATGCTCGTTTTAGGTGTTTATGGTTGGGCTCTTCTCTTTCCAGAGCACCAAAGTCATACTGAGGTCCATGCGGATGCCCTTACCATGGCTTTTGCAACTCTCGGTTTGATCCAATTGCTCCATGCCTTTAACGTTAAGTCGGTTTACCAATCAATCTTTAAAGTGGGACTCTTTACAAACAAGACCTTTAACTGGTCTATCCCAGTTGCCTTCGTCCTCTTTGTGGTGACAATTTTGGTTCCTGGATTTAATAATCTCTTCCACGTGTCACATTTGAGTTTGACTCAATGGATGGTGGTCGCTGTAGGAGCGCTTATGATTGTAGTCCTTGTTGAGATTGTTAAAGCAGTCCAACGAGCACTTGGAAAAGATAAAAACGCTATTTAAACACTATGAAAAGCCATCTTCGGATGGCTTTTTTTGCGGGCAAAATAGACTGGGCATATTTCTTGAGGTACGTGTGGATTTTTGATAAACTAGTCAACAGTTTGAAGAAAGGAAACTTAGTTATGAAAAAGTTTTTTGCTGAAGTAATCGGCACATTTATGCTTGTCTTTATCGGGACTGGCGCAGTTGTTTTTGGAAATGGGACAGAAGGTCTGGGACATTTAGGAATTGCCTTGGCATTCGGTTTATCCATTGTTGCAGCAGCTTACTCAATTGGGACTGTTTCTGGTGCCCACTTGAACCCGGCTGTTTCGATTGCCATGTTTGTGAACAAACGCTTGTCTTCAAAGGACTTGGTTAATTATATTGCAGCGCAAGTAGTGGGTGCGGTTCTCGCGTCTGCAACAGTTCTCTTCCTCTTGTCAAATTCAGGTATGTCAACAGCTAGTCTTGGTGAAAATGCCTTGGCTAAAGGAGTGACTCCATTTGGCGGTTTCTTGTTTGAAGTGATTGCGTCCTTTATCTTTATCTTAGTCATCATGACAGTGACATCAGCTAGCAAAGGTAATGGGAAGATCGCTGGTCTTGTGATCGGTTTGAGCTTGACTTTGATTATTCTTGTTGGTTTGAACATTACAGGACTTTCTGTTAACCCAGCTCGTAGCTTGGCGCCTGCCCTCTTTGTTGGTGGTGCGGCTCTTCAACAAATTTGGATCTTTATCTTGGCTCCAATTGTCGGTGGTGTTCTGGCTGCAATCGTTGCAAAAAATCTCTTGGATACAGAAGAGTAAAAAATTGGTTCCGAAGGAACCAATTTTTTTATAGTTTAAGGATCGTCATGGCTTGAGAAAATTCATGAGCGAGCTGTTTTTTCTTGTATGCTTTAAATTCGGGGAGGTCTTTGATTCTGCGATAGCGTTTGTAGGGATCGTATCGTTTTGGAAAATCATATTCAGGAAAAGCTTCGAAAAATTGCTTGCAGAGCTCCCATTCTCGGACATAGCCTAAAGGTCTGGCATGATAGGTGATGGTGTCAATCGTTGTTGCTGGCATTCGGTGATGGCTATGACCAAAAATCACTTCTCTGACAGGATATTGTCTAAACAGTTCATGAAAGGCTTGGCTCCCTAGAAAAGCATTAAAGCGTTCAAAATAAGGGTGGCGCAGGAGAAACTGACTATGAGGAACAAAGTGCATAGCGATGATCAAGGGTTGATCCACTTGCATGAGTTCTGTTTCGAGCTCTTGCAACAGACGTTGGGTAATGGCTGGATCAGATCCCCTTCGTTGGAGACGTCTGTCAAACCAAAACAGATTCTTGGTTTGGAGATGTTTTTGGGGAGAGATAGTAGGAACAAAGCTGTAGT
Organism: Streptococcus parasanguinis; assembly: GCA_032572035.1. Classification (GTDB taxonomy): domain Bacteria; phylum Bacillota; class Bacilli; order Lactobacillales; family Streptococcaceae; genus Streptococcus; species Streptococcus parasanguinis_AB. The sequence continues at coordinate 94 of JAWGXY010000067.1, read as the reverse complement.
CATACCAGCCCGAAAAGGCAAGGAGTGTATGCTTTGAAAAAGGAATCTTTTGAAATTCAAAAGGTCGCATGGCTTCTTCTGATAGGCCCAGCAT
>JAWGXY010000066.1:0-10270 GCA_032572035.1 Streptococcus parasanguinis | reverse complement strand
ATGATTTGTATGAAAAATTAAGAAATAAATATGGAGCAAAAAAAGCCAACATAGAATTTATTCGGTTAATGGCTGAAATCTCCTATTCAGGAATTTCATGGTATTATACTGCAGGATTACCATCACAAAAAGCAGAAGAACACTTTGTAAAAGAGATGAATAACCTTGGTTTTAAAGATCCTAAAATTGATTTAATAAAAAAAGCGTTAGTGAATCAACATAAGTATTCGGGATTAGTTGCAATAAAGGAAAGTGATTCAAAAGAAATTGTTGAAGAAAAACTAAACATAGCAGCAGATGCAATATTTGGTATAAGTAGTTTTAACGAATTAGATACTCAACAAAAAGAACAACTGGAAGAAATGTTAGATAGATTTGGTGGTAAAGCCGATTATACTCATCAAAATGCGGTTATTTCCACTTATTTTAATGAATCTCCAATGGAAGAAGTAGCAGATACTATATTCGGAATATTAAATGAGAGAGCAGGTTATCTTGGTGATGTGGCAGGTGCTAACGGAGCTCCTCCAAGTATGGGAAATGACGATTATAAAGCTGATCTTGATGCAGTGAATATTTATTATAGAATAAAAAACAACAGAGATTACGTTGAAACTGTAAGTGAATATTATGATGAGGTAGAGTCGCAGACTAAATCAAGAGCACGCGAATTTGTTGTTAATTTAGGAAATGGGAATTATGATGAAGGAATTTTACATTTACAAGATAAATGGTTAACACTTGAGTCAAAAATTAAAGAAAATCCAGAAGTATATGAACATTGGGGAAGAGATCCAATGTATACTTTTAATCGTTTCTTATTAAGTATTATTCATGATAAAAATGATCTTATTGAGGAGAAGTAAATGAAAAATAAAAACAAATTTATCTTTTGTTCACTCGTTTTGCTTGTTTATTTTTTATTGTTCATTTTGAAGCCGATCTACCAATATATTTCATTTTCTAAGATGGATGTGAACAGCAGTATGGTTCAATGGATTCAAGATAAAAGTGATCAGGATTGGCATGCTCTTGATGAGCATATTCATTTAGTAACATCGAAAGAAAATGGACATAACATCGGCCTTATCTATGTGGTGGACGACTATAGTCAAATTGAAAGTAAGATTTCCCCTGAGAATAAGGCGGTATCCATCAGTTATAATAATCGATTACAAGGAGACAAGCGTGTTGAAATTAGTTGGTTGAATGGAGAGAAACGGCTTCGTCATGCTGGGAGATATTTGAAATTAGCAGCTGAGAATCAAGCTGTGATTGAAAGTAGCACAGGTTCTTCAGTGACCGTTTGGGAACAACGTTCGGAGAAAGCTAAAAAGCGATTATATGCAGTTGTAGAACAAATGAAAAAAACTGTTCTAGAACATTTGTTCCATCAAATAGTGTTCTGTTCGCTAGCTGTAATTCTCTTTCTTTTAGGTTGGAGAATTTATGGTGCTTTCGGAAAACGTGGAGATTCGCAATCACCAATGTAGAGGATAAGCCAGCCCACTTTAAAGCGCGAGTGGTGGATCGGTAAACTTGAAAAAACTGTAAATTGACAGAAGAATGGATGCGTGTGAGAAGAAGGATGAAAAAAAGACTACTACTTATTTCAATTTTTATAGCCTTGTGTTTATCTTTTGGTGGTTTTCAGTACTATAAGCATCAGCGAATACATAATATTTTTGATGAAATATATTATGAGAAGAGTGATTACCAGAATATTGAATTTTTATGGCGTAAAAGTGTGTTTAATAATTTAAATGATATCCATATTACGGATAATGATTCAAAGGATGTTTATAAACATAGTGTTGAATACACAGCATCATCCTTGCCTAGAAACATTGGGAAATTAGGTTATCAATTTTATTTTTCGAATTATAGAGCACCTGAAGTTTTTATTTTTATGAGAATAAAACTCCCTGAGACAAAAAATACAATAAATGTAAGTTATACATATAGTGTAACAAATAAAAAAATAGAACGCTATATGTGGTATCAGGATGAGAATAGCGTGAGATATTATCAACAGTCTCAAGTGGAAGCCTTTCTGGCAGAGCATGGAAAGACTATTGAAGGCATTCGCAAGGAAGAAGATGATGTCCTCCGCAATAAAGTCCTGAAAGATTGGACTTCCATCTACTCTAGTCGCTTCAGCCCAAAGAATTGGGGGGATGTGACCGTCAAGGATATTTGGAGAGATGATTTATCTAAAAACTAGAAAATAAGTTATTTCTTTCATAACAGAAAAAGCGAGCTTTGTCATGAAGCCCGCTTATTTGTATGTATAAAAAATTGGGTGAACTCTAATTATTTACAAGCCAAAAACCATGTAAACCATGGCTTTTACTGTTAACGCTAGTTGCCTGCTACAGACGTTTTCTATATAACGTCTCCTGCAGAGCTTGGGCTAGAATGCGGTAACCTGCCACACTTAAATGAAGGCCATCTGTCGTATAGGCTTCTGCTAACTGCCCCTCTTCATCCAATAAAGACGAATACACATCAATATAGCTGACCTGGTGGTAGGCCTGGGCCAATTCGCGATAGGCCTGGTTGAGGGCCTGAATTTTTTCATTGGTCCGCACATAGACCTTTTGTTTGTAGCGCTCATCTCGACTCACCGGTAGAACCGAGATCAGGTTGATGTGGGTCAGCGGAAAGTCCCGCATAATTGCTTGTAAGACCGCTTCTACATTGTCTAAGGTTTCCTTTTGAGGAATTTCTTTTCCGATATCATTGGTCCCGATCAAGAGAAAGATCTGATCCACCGCCGTTCCAAAGACATGGGCGTCTAGATGCTCACGAAGGAGATCCGTCTTATAGCCTCGCACTCCTCGATTGACCATGTGTTTGGGACTTTGTAATAGTTCATGAATGGGGAAATACTCCACGATGGAGTCTCCGATAAAGATCAAACCAGGCTCCTTCAGAGGGGCTTGATTAAGTTCCCGATAGGTTGTTATGATTTTCTCCTGCTCCTTTAAGAGCCAGTCTTCTAACAGTTGTACCGCCATCTAATTCTTTCCTTTCACTTGTTCCCAGGGGGTCAATCCTAGATACTCTTCGATCACCTGGTAGACACCACCTTCCTGATGAGTCGTTGCTAGATGTTTGGCAACAGCCTTGACAGCTTCTTCTGCATTGGCCACCGCATAGGAGTGACCAGCCATTTCAAGCATTTCGATGTCGTTTCCGCTATCCCCAAAGGCCATGACCTGACTGGCATCAAGCTGCCACATCTCCATTAATTGAGCCAGTCCCCAAGCCTTGTGAATACCTGCTTGTAAGAGATCCATGCTGCCAAAACCGCTCGAAACCGCCATGAGCTGATCTCCAAAAGCCTGTTGGACTTCCTGACTCACTTGATCAAGACGATCCAAGCCAACCACCAAGCTCATTTTAAGCACCTGGTCAAACAAATCGGCTGTCAATTCCGGAACAAACTTCATTCGCTTGTACAAGGCTTCAATCACTTCCGGCTGCATGAATTTTTCAACTTCTGTAAAGACCGTGCCTTCCTTGACAAAGCCACCATTGACAGCTGATACAACCAATTGATCTGAAATTTCCCGGCCCTTAAAATAAGCAAGAACCGCCTCCACCAATTCCCGATCCCAGAATTTTCCTAGAACCATCTGGTCATTCTCAAAAATCCGAGCTCCGTTGGCGACGACCAGGGTCACCCGCTTGACCAAGGGACCCAAGAGCTGGCGCATGCGATGGATTTCATTTCCCGTCGCAATGACAAAGCGAATCCCTTTTTGATCCAAGTGGTCCAACAGCCTTTCCAGACGCGGAAGGTCCACCTCTCCTCGCCCATCTAATAAGGTTCCATCCATATCTGTTGCAATTAGTTTGATCATAACTCACTCACCCTTCACCTTCGAAATGAATCCAATCTTCACTCCTGTTTCTTATTTTATCACATTTAAAAGAATTCCTTTCTTTTAGGAGCACCTCCATTTTTCTAACAAGACTACAAGGGCAAGCAAAAAAACTAACCAGTCTTTACCGGTTAGCTTTAGAATGAGACAAACTATTTTAAAGTAAAATAAGTTAATCGATTCTAAAAGTAAGTAAAAATGAGTTCCTATTTTTAGAATGAATCAAGAAAATACAAAACTTTCCGCTGTGAGAAAAGTGCCTGAAACAATACGTTTCAAGCACTCGGAATTATTGAGAGTAAAACAGTTTGGGAAACTGTTTTAGCCTGAGCCCAGAAATTAAATAGCGAAGGGGCTCAATAATTAGTCATGGAACTTCTACGAAGTTCGCTGACGTCCGTACTCACCTAAGGAAAGTTTTTGATATGACTTTGTCTTAAATCTGAAGCTCCTGCTTAGCTTCTATTTTTTAACCAACAAAAGCCCAAATAATGGCAATCAGCACTGCTGGAAGGAGATTGGCGACCTTGATTCGTTTGCCCCAGATAAGATTGATCCCTACACAGAGAATGAGGCTGGAGCCAACTAGGGACAGATTCGAAAGGGCTTGTGGAGTCATGATCGGTGCGATCAAATGGGCCAAAAGCGTTATCAAGCCCTGAAGGATCACAAGTGGTACCACCGCAAAGATTGCGCCCTTCCCTTTTGAAACGGTCAAGACTAGAACGATAACCATATCCAGAATAGCCTTGGCCAACAAGGTCGAGGTGTCGCCTGTCAGGCCATCCTGGACAGCTCCGACCACCGCCATAGCCCCGATACAAATGGTCAAGGCCGTGGTCATAAAGGCATCAACAAAACTGGTATCGCCTTGGTTGCCCGTCTTTTCCTTCAGCCAAGTTCCCAGTCGCTCAAAGTCCTCCTCAATCTTCAAGAATTCCCCGATAACGGTCCCGATCACTAGACTCAGAATCAACATCATACTGCCGTGACTTTCCACATGACTTCCATGCACCACCAGCATCTTTTCCAAGGTCCCTGCGATGCCCAAGACAAAAACAGCAACTCCTGTCACTTTCAGAAGGGTCTCATGAAAATCTTCTGATAAACGTTGACCAATGAGCAGTCCTAAAAGCCCACCTAATACGACCCTTAAGGCATTATAGAGGGTCCCTAAACCAATCATTTACAAACTCCTTCGTTCATTTCATTTTCATTCTTTTTTAATTTCTTTCAAAGACCAGTGTCCCGTCTCTTCATACTGGTCAATCAAGTCCTTGGCTGTTTGCGTAATCTCCTCTGGATAATGCAGACTTTCTAGGGTATTGACCGCATTCTTGGTCACGGCTGACCCTGGCTTGATCTGGTAGTCAAAGACGATCTTGCCATCCACATAACGACTGTCAAAATGGTAATTATCATTGACCTCACCAGAAGCTGCGACCAGCTCAATATCATGACTGGAGATCATGTAGAGGCAGTTTTGAGCAGCTAACCAGCGGACAATCCCAAGGCCTGATCCGATCCGTTCGATGGTATTGGTCCCCTTAAAGAGCTCGTCAATAAAGAAGTAGTGAAAACCAGGCTTTTTCAGATGCTGAATCATGCGCAAAATAGCTTTACTTTCGGTGATGAAGTAACTATCTCCAACTTCAATGTCATCACTCACATCCATAGCTGTTAGGACATGACCGTAAGGAAGGGCCAATCTTTCTCCATAGGCAAAGCCTAATCCTTGAGCCAGAATAGCATTGATAGCGACAGTTTTCAAATAGGTCGATTTCCCGGAGGCATTGTCCCCACTGATGACCATATTTTTCTGAAAATGCACATCATTCGCAATTGGATTGGACAGCAAGGGATGATAGAGCGTCTCACCTTCAATGCCACCCGTTTCCGTAAAGACTGGCTGGCAGACAACTTCTAGCTCCCGCTTGTGGCGCAAGAGACTAATGGCGACTTCCATCTCCCCTAGCAGATCCAGAAGCTTCTGGGCCTCTTTTTGATAAGCCTTCACCTGATTGTAAATATAAACCTGAGCGATCTGCGGGAGCAAAAAGAGGACGTTGAGGTAGAGGAGAACAATTTCCATCTCAGAGGTCCCCGTTGGACTCTGTAAGACACTGGCAAGGATCCGCGTTTTCTTAAAGTGTTTGACTGCCTGCTTGAGTTCTTCTTGTTGTGGCAAGGCTAGATGGCTCAAGCGTTCTGCAGAAGCAAAGATGCGGACCAGATAGCTAACATTATCCAGACGGATTTTATTGGACCAATTGCGCAAACTCGAAAAGACGATATTAAAGACCACACTGATCACCAAGAGGGTAATGGCCCCGACTGGCTCAAAGGGGATGGTAAAGAGACAGATAATAGGAAGGCAGGCCAAGGCTAGATAGAGGGGCAAACCTGCATAACGCTTGCCGGGATTTGCGACAATGCTACGCGCCATGTTGTGGTTCTTCTTGCCCAGTTGGTTGAAAATGACCTGGACCTTGAGGCGCAAATCCGGATGCTCTTCAAAGAAGGCTTCTAAGTCATGAAGCTGATCCTGAGGCTGGAATTCCAGCAGGCGCATTTTTTGATAGAGAGCCTCTGCCCCAAGGCTCGATTGGGTATAGTTGAGCTGATCAAAGACCGCATCCAAAGCCAAATCATGCCAAGTCTGATCATCCACTTGACTATCAATCGTCTTTCCCTTAGCCGGATAAGCCAGACTGTCTATCAAACTTTCTTCCGTATCTTTCTTGCGAAAGAAAGGCGCTCCATCCCAAGACTTCTTCAGCTTTTGCTTGAGGCGGATGGCCGTAAGAAATTTGGTTGCCCAAATCACCACGATCAATCCTAGGATCCCAAGCGGGATCCAGTTCACATTTCCTTCCATGCTCTATTCCTTTCCACTCTGAGGCCAGTCCAAGTGAACATGTTCCTTCATTTCTCGGTAGGCCGTGTCCACTCTCTCCTTGGTCTCCTCATCCAGCTTGTCGCGGTATTTGCCACCCTGGATAAAATCATCCAAAATATAGGTCTGGTACTTGTACAAGTCATAGCCTTCAGGAGAATAGGTGCCCTTCGGAGTCCGACTGACCCAGGTTGGATGAGCAGTAGCCGTCTTAATCCGTGTCTTGCGACCAACCTTTTCGATGGTCACATCCATCAAGACTCCTCGCTCTGTCCATTGGGCAGTCTCCACATCCCCCATGGTTTCCAGACGCTGATTAGAAAGGAAATTCCCCATTGAGTAGATGATAAGCTTGTTTTGAACATCTTTATTGACCACTTCAGCAGGCTCTACAACATGGGGATGCCCGCCAAAGACAATATCAGCTCCCCAAGAAACCATCTTGTGGTAGAGCTCTTTTTGCTCTTCTGTCGGCTCCAACTGGTACTCGATTCCCATCTGGGGCATGACAATGGTGATATCGGCCTCTTGCTCTGCCTTTTGGATCTCCGCCTTCATCCGCTCTTCATCCAGATCAGACAAGACATCTGCTTGCTCTTCTGGAGTAAGGGTCGTTTCCATTCCATTAAAACCATAAGCGTAGGCTAGAATAGCAATCTTGATGCCATTCACTTCCTTGATCACCAAGGGAGCCTGGCCTCTCTTTTCATGTGTGTAGACACCGACAGGTGTGATGCCTGCATCTTCAAAGGCCTTGGCTGTCGAATAGACCCCTTCTAGACCTGAATCCAAGATATGGTTGTGTCCCAAATCCATGACATCATAACCAGCATCCTTGATGGCTGGTACGACTTCGCTCGGCGCATTAAAGAGGGGATAACCTGACAAATAGTAATTCGGGTTAATGGTTCCCTCAAAATCACCCAAGGCTAGATCCGCCTTTTGTAGCCAGGGTTTGACATACTCATAATTTTCATGAAAATCATAAGTCCCATCTTCTTTTTGCGCGCTCATATAGACCAAATCATGATAGAGCTGATCTCCATTGGCCATGATCCGAGCTGTATGAGGAATCTGATCAGCCGGTGTCTTGGCCTTGTACACAACCTCTGGTCGTTCCGTTGCGGTGATCGGAAATCCTTGGAACTTTTGCACCCATAAGATGGCATTGGCCGCGATAAAAACGACAGACAAGAGCACATAGACAAACTGTTCATTGGTCAGCTGAATTCTTGAAAAGAGACGATCAAAAGCCCAGTCAAAGGCCGCCGATAGTTCTCTTCCCATCGTTTTGATGGTTCCTTTCACACTCTCCCACTTCTCTAACATTCCTACCTCTTCTTCGTACCTAGTTTCTCCAATGATCCGCCAACAAATTGAGCTGTCATTGAAATACTTTCTATTCATTGTATCACAAATTTCCAGAGGAGAAAAAAAGTTCTGCAAAACAGAACTTCTAAATGATTTGATATTAAAAGAATGGTTTCTTCAAAGCAGAAAACATCATCACGATTTTCAACTGATGCAAGCATCTACTGAAACTTTCCGCTGTGAGAAAAGTGCCTGAAACGGTGATGTTTCAGGCACTCGGGAGTTTTGAAACTTTAGGTTCAAAACTAAGTCATGGAACTTCTTCGAAGTTCGCTGACGTCCGTACTCACCTAAGGAAAGTTTCTAAGATGCTTTTTCTATTATCTCAATGCTTTTAACAAATATCCATAACCTTCTTGCTCCATTTCCTCTTTTGGAATAAAGCGCAGAGAGGCCGAATTGATACAATAGCGAAGACCACCCTGGTCTTTTGGTCCATCGGTGAAGACATGGCCTAGATGGGCATTGCCTGAGCGGGATCGAACTTCGATCCGCTCCATCCCGTGGCTATGATCCTGGTAATAGTGGACAACATCTTTGGCAATGGGACGGGAGAAACTTGGCCATCCACAGCCAGATGCAAACTTATCCTTGGCAAAGAAGAGAGGCTCTCCCGTCGTAATATCCACATAAATCCCCTCTTCAAAGTTCTGGTCATAGGCATTGTGGAAAGGACGCTCCGTCGCACTTTCTTGAGTGACTTGGTACTGCTCTGGTGTCAGTTTCGCCTTTAGGATTTCTTGATCTGGCTTCTGATAAGCTGCTGGATCAATCAAGGGCTGCTCAGCATCTGTCACATCGATATGGCAATAGCCTCCAGGATTCTTCTTAAGGTAGTCTTGGTGGTAGTCCTCAGCTGGGATGTAGTGGCGCAAGGGTTCCAACTCAACCGCTATTTTGCGTCCCAGTTGCTTCTCTTCTTCCGCAAACACTTGGGCGATCACTTCACGATCTGCCTCGTCTGTATAATAGACACCCGTCCGATATTGGCGGCCTCGATCATTTCCCTGTTTGTTAATGGATAAGGGATCAATCACCCGGAAATAGTAAAGCAGAATTGCTCGTAGAGTGATCTTGTCTGGATCGTAGTTAACTTGTACAGTCTCTGCATGATCCGTTTCCTTGATCAGTTGGTAATTGGTTGTCTCTACCTGGCCATTGGCATAGCCCACCGTCGTCTGTTCTACACCGGGGATCCGTGAAAAATACTCCTCCAAGCCCCAAAAACAGCCACCTGCTAAATAAATCTCTGCCATCTTTCTTCCTCGCTTTCCGCATTCCCTAAAAGGAACACTTCTTATCTATTAGCTCCATCATAATCCAAGAGCCTCAGATTTTCAAGGATTCTGCATCAAAAATCCCTTCTACTATATGTAAAAGGGATTCAATCCTTCTTATTTTTCAAATAAGAAAAAGAGCGAGTAGTAGAAATTCCAAAACGAAATGCTTAACTGATGTAGAAAATCATGAAGAACTACCATGACCAACACCTCCTCTGAATATCTGTGGACAAACACAAAGCTAGTATCAACTACAAAAGCACCGTCGGTCCATAGACCTGTAACTGAGGCTTCACAACCTCGTAATGCCAGTGATCATAAGCTCGCCAAGCTTGAAAGGCTTCTTCGTTCAATGCTAGCCCGCCCAGACCAATCAATAGACTGGCAGTCTGATAAAACTTTTCTAACTCAATCAACAGACGATTGTCTACCCGCCTAGCCTTTCGTAAACCTTTCAACATCTGATCTAGATTTTCTCGAAATCGAAAGGCATCAGGACTGGGGGTGCATCCTTTCAAAAAGGCTATTTGAAGAAGGGTGACCGTCGTCCTCACCTCTTGAATCACATCCCTTTCTTCCATAGCAATCACCTTCCTTTTCACCTCCATTGTACACCTTTTTCTCTCTATAAAAATGGAAAATTCCTAAAACTAGGAACAGAATGAGGCTGGGACAAAAGTCCTAGCCTCTCAATTGTTTCTAGATTGTCGAGCAAGACGCAGTGGTTGAGTGGGTCTACTACGCTGATTTCATCAGCTTTTACAGCCCTACTCAACTGTGCGGAGGTGGGACGACGAAATCGAATTCTAACGAATGACCGATTTCTGTCCCAC
>JAWGXY010000065.1:0-10449 GCA_032572035.1 Streptococcus parasanguinis | reverse complement strand
CTTTCCTTAGGTGAGTACGGACGTCAGCGAACTTCGAAGAAGTTCCATGACTTAGTTTTGGACCTAAGGTTCCAAAACTCCCGAGTGCTAGAAACAATCGCGTTTCTAGCACTTTTCTCACGGCGGAAAGTTTCAGTATCTTGATTCATTTAAAAAATTAGAACTCATTATTATTTCTTTGCAAGATTACTTGGCTTTTTTACTAAAGAATTAGTTTATCTAAATAATCAAAGTACCGGAAGGTCCTTTTTGTTTCCAAACTTCTTATTGAAAAACTATTCATGTCTAGGCAAAAATATGGTAAAATGGATAAGATGTGTTTGAGATGTCTATTATATCTCAGGCGACTAGAGGTAATGGAGTAGAAAATGCAAAATAGACCTATTATTATTGGTGTTACTGGTGGTTCTGGTGGTGGAAAGACCAGTGTGTCTCGTGCCATTTTGGCCAATTTCCCGAATGAAAAGATTGCCATGATTGAGCATGACTCATATTACAAGGACCAGAGTCATTTGACCTTTGAGGAGCGGATCAAGACCAACTATGACCATCCTTTTGCCTTTGATACGGACTTGATGATTGCGCAGATCAATGAACTCTTGGAGGGTCGTCCGGTAGATATTCCAACTTATGACTATGCAGAGCATACACGCAGCAGCAAGACCTATCGTCAGGAACCACAAGATGTTTTCATCGTGGAAGGGATCTTAGTCCTTGAAGACAAGCGCCTTCGGGACTTGATGGACATCAAGATTTTCGTTGATACCGATGATGATGTGCGGATCATTCGCCGGATCAAGCGCGATATGGAGGAGCGTGGCCGGAGTCTAGATAGTGTCATCGAGCAATACCTTGGAGTGGTAAAACCGATGTACCACCAGTTCATCGAGCCAACCAAGCGTTATGCGGACGTGATCATTCCTGAGGGCGTGACCAACACAGTTGCGATTGACTTGATCACAACCAAGATTGAGAAAATCCTCAACGAGGCGCGTGAAGGAAAATAGAAAGTTGGAGTGAGGGTAATCAATCTCCAATTCTTAGCTATTAGATGCAATAATTGAATATCGCAGTAGTTGATTGGACTCTTCATTCGCTTAAAAAAATCGTAAGAGATTTCGATCAGCTTTGCGGGGGTGGTACGAGAAATGGTTTTTAACATTCTGTACCACTCCCTCTTTTTCCTAAGGAGAATGGAAATGAAAAGGGAGTTCCATTCGCGGACCAAGGTGTTCGCTTGTTTATTGACCATGTGTGCTGGTTTTTCAGATGCTTATACCTTTATTTGTCGGGGTGGGACCTTGGCGGCAGGCCAGACGGGAAATGTGGTCTTTCTTTCGGTTGGTTTGATCGGCCAGCAGATCTCAGATGTAGAAGTGAAATTAGCCACGATGCTGGCCTTTATGCTGGGGATCTTTTTAATGACGGTCTTGCGTCGCTTGATTGATAATTCAGTCTGGCGCTTGAGTACCCTAGTGCCCTATATCCTCACAACTTTGGTGACGGGATTTTTGCCAGCATCGGTAAAAAATGTCTTCATCGTGCCCTTTTTTGGCCTGAGTTTAGGAATCGTAGCGACCTCATTTGGAGAAGTAGGTAGCTATGCCTACAACCACTCTTTTATGACCGGAAATCTCAAGAAAACCATGGTGGCTTATGGAAATTTTGTCAGAGAAAAGGAGATGAAATTCCTCTGGGAAGCCATCTTTATGACCTGCTTGATCGGGAGTTTCGTCTGTGGGGCCATTTTTTCGACCTACTTGATCCAGTTTTATGGATTAAAGACGATTTGGCTGGTGGCCATCATCTTGACCATCTTTTTAATCTATCGGGCCATTCAATATTTTGAAGTCTTTCACTTCAATCGGCGGCATGAATAGATAAAATAATTTTTAGAAGAATGAGTTAAATGATTCTGCAAAGAAATAAAACTGAGATTTCATTTTTAAAATGAATCAAGAAAATATTGAAACTTTCCGCCGTGAGAAAAGTGCTAGAAACACAATTGTTTCTAGCACTCGGAATTATTGAGACCTTAGGCTCAATAATTAGCCATGGAACTTCTTCGAAGTTCGCTGACGTCCGTCCTCACCTAAGGAAAGTTTTTAAGATAACTTTATCTATATTCCAGAGGCTGGGACAAAAGTCCTAGCCTCTCAATTATTTTAGGATTGTCGAGCAAGACGCAGTGGTTGAGTGGGCTCTACTACGCTGATTTCATCAGCTTTTACAGTCCTACTCAACTGTGCGGAGGTGGGACAACGAAATCGAATTCTAACGAATTACCGATTTCTGTCCCACTCTCTTTTCTTTCGCTGTTTGAAGCTTAATTTTTGGGCAAAGATTTGGTATAATGGAAGGTATGAAACATTCGGAAAAAGAATCACAATACCAGCTCTTGCTGGCTCAGTTAGACGCTCTCTTAACAGGAGAAAGCAATGCCTTGGCCAATCTGTCCAATGCCAGTGCGCTGTTAAATCAAGTCCTGCCTCGTTCGGTCTTTGCGGGTTTTTATTTGTATGACCAAACGGAATTGATCTTGGGACCTTTTCAGGGAGGTGTTTCTTGTGTCCATATCGCTCTTGGAAAGGGTGTCTGTGGAGAAGCAGCTCAAAAGCAGGAAACCATGATTGTCGATGATGTGCGCCAGCATGCCAACTATATTTCCTGTGATAGCCGGGCTATGAGTGAGATTGTGGTGCCTATGGTCAAGGACGGTCATCTCCTTGGGGTTTTAGACCTGGATTCGGAGTGTGTCTCTGACTATGATCAGCTGGATCAAGAGTATTTGGAAAAGTTTGTCGCTCTCTTGATCGAAAAGACAAACTGGGACTTTAAGATGTTTGGGGTTAAGAACTAATGTATCAAGCTTTATATCGGAAATACCGTAGCCAGACCTTTGGCCAATTGGTCGGCCAGCAAGTGGTGGCACGGACATTGAGACAGGCCGTCGAGCAGGACAAGATCAGCCACGCTTATCTCTTTTCGGGTCCTCGTGGAACTGGGAAAACCAGTGTGGCCAAGATCTTTGCTAAGGCTATGAACTGTCCTAATCAAGTCAATGGGGAGCCTTGTAACGACTGCTATATCTGTGAATCCATTACCAATGGGAGCTTAGAAGATGTCATCGAGATCGATGCGGCATCCAACAATGGGGTGGATGAGATTCGGGATATACGCGACAAGTCTACCTATGCTCCAAGTCTAGCCAAGCATAAGGTTTACATTATCGATGAGGTTCATATGCTCTCAACAGGAGCCTTTAATGCCTTGTTGAAGACGCTGGAAGAGCCAACGGAAAACGTGGTCTTTATCCTTGCAACAACGGAGTTACACAAAATTCCAGCCACCATTCTGTCTCGGGTGCAACGCTTTGAATTCAAATCCATCAAACTGCCGGATATCGTTCATCATTTGGAAAGTATCTTAGCTACAGAAGGCATTGCCTATGAAGCAGATGCTGTCCAGATCATTGCTCGGCGCGCTGAAGGTGGGATGCGGGATGCCTTGTCCATTTTGGATCAAGCCCTGAGTCTGACTGCGGGTAGTGAGTTGACGACAGCAATCGCTGAAGAGATTACGGGCTCAATCAGCCTAGCTGCGCTCGATCAGTACGTAGCTGCCATCCTGGCTCATGATGCGACAGCGGCGCTGGATCAGCTAGCGATTATCTTTGATAACGGTAAGAATATGGCCCGCTTTGTCACGGACTTACTTCAATACCTGAGAGATCTCTTGATTGTTCAGACAGGCGGAGAAAATACTCACGCTAGTGACTTGTTTGCGGCGAATCTTGAAGCCGATCAAGCCCGTCTTTTTGCCCTGATTGACCAGGCGACGACCAGTCTAGCGGATATCAAAAATAGTCTGCAACCGCGTATATACACTGAAATGATGACCATTAAATTGGCTGAAAGCACAGGCCAAGTTTCTAACTCAGCTACTGTGGAGGTTCCTTCCAATCTGTTAGCTCAGCTGGAAGATTTGAAGAAGGAAGTCGCTCAACTCAAGCAACAGTTAGCGCAATCAGGTAGCAGTCTTCCTGCTTCAAAACCAGCAGTAGCTCGTCCAACCAAGTCTAGCAAGGGCTACCGTGCAGATCGAAACAAGGTCAACGCGATCTTGCAAGAGGCGGTTGAAAACCCAGAGTTGGCACGAACCAACTTGATCCGTCTTCAGAACGCTTGGGGGGAAATCATCGAAAGCTTGGCAGGTGCAGATAAGGCCCTCTTAATCGGATCCCAGCCGGTCGCTGCCAATGAAAATCACGCTATTTTAGCCTTTGAGTCTGCCTTTAATGCCGAACAGACCATGAAGCGGGACAACCTCAATACCATGTTTGGGAATATCCTCAGCAATGCTGCTGGCTTCTCACCAGAGATTTTAGCGGTTTCGATGGAAGAATGGACCCAAATCCGGGCAGAGTTTTCGGCTAAGGCACGTGGGCAAAAAGCCGAAGTGGTGGAAGAAGAGGAAAGTGTCATCCCTGAGGAATTTCACTTTTTATCCGATAAAATCATCCTGCAAGACGATTAATACATGAATTTTTTACTGAATCATGGTAAAATAATTTTATGAATAGAAAACAATTTGCAGTGATAGCAGTCTTTACTGCTATGGAGACTTATTTTTTCAATGAAGCGACCATGGCGGGTCAAATGCTCTTTGCATGCTTTTGGGCCCTCTTGATCTTGCGCAATCTCCAGACGGCCTATATGGTGGAGAAGATTGCTAGTGCCATTGAAAAAGAAATCAATAAGAAAAGAAAATAAAACCTTTGAAAAGAAATTCTTTTTCAAAGGTTTTTTTATGGCTGTAGATGAAGTGACTCTGAAGGACTGCTCAGTTTTCCTAGATTTTTCTAGGAAATTTTTTTATTTCATAAACATTTCACATTTCTCCTCTATAATGAAAGCAACAAATGATGAAAGCGTCCACATTGCAATACTGTGGACCTTGAAATGGAGGGTAAGATCATGCTCTTACAACAGGCAATCGCCTATATTTCTCGAAAAAGAACGAGGAATCTGGTCCTCTTTCTGATTCTCCTCTTGATCCTCTCTTGCTTGTATTTCTGTTTTTCACTGATGCAAGTGGGAGGAAGACTGGAGGACCATATCAAGCAGTCGGCTGGGACCAGTTTTGCTCTGACCAGTAAGCAGGGGGATAGTCCCTTTGCTCTGAAGGAGGCTAAAAAAGTGCAGCAACTAGCTGGGGTAGGATCCATGGTTCCTCAATATGAAAGTCCCGTTCGTATTCTTGGGAAAGAAGCGGTGACGGGACAGCAGTCGGTAGAGCGGGATGATCTGGGGCAGGAAGCCAAGCAAGCGCTAGGCGCTGTCTTTACCCAGAAGACAGACCAGCACCTGGATTTCCGCAGTGGTAGTTTCCAACTGGTGCAAGGCAATCACTTATCCGACAAGGCTCGCGGGCAGATCTTGATCCACCAAGAGTTGGCTAAGAAGAACAAGCTAAAGGTCGGAGATTCCTTGACCTTATCCAGCTTTCAGATGGGAGAGACTCCTACCAAAGAGCAAACCTTTAAAATCGTAGGGATCTTTTCGGGTAAGAAACAGGAAAAATTCACAGGAATGACCTCTGATCTGAGTGAAAATCAAGTCTACCTCCCTTATGAGGATGCGACTAAGCTCTTAGGGCTCAGTCAGCAAGAAGTGACCCAGGTTACCTTTGGGGTCAAAGATCCTGAGAAAATCGATGCCCTCTTGAAGCAAGTCAAAAGCTTGGATCTGGATTGGCAGTCTCTGCGCGTGGTCGAAGATCGCAAGGCCTTTGACCAGATGAAGGAATCCTCTCAGACCCTAGAAGGCCTGGTGCGGATCATGATGGTCGTTCTCCTGGTGACGGGAGCCGGTGCTCTATCGCTCTTACTCAGTCTCTGGACACGGGAGCGGATCCACGAAATCGGGGTGCTCTTATCCATTGGAAAGAGCAAGGGCCGGATCTTTAGACAGTTCCTCTTGGAAGTGGTGCTGGTATCCCTACTGGCAGTGATTCCAGCCTTTCTGATCGGGCGGATGATCAGCCATCGTTTCTTGGAGCAATTTGTCGGACAGACCGGTCAACAGCAGACCCTAGAATTACTCAACCAAATCCCTCAAGGCCTTTCCTTAGGAATTGCCTATGCTAGCCTCTTGTGCTTGATCCTTCTGTCGCTCGGTGTAACTACCAGCATGATCTGGCGCAAGACCCCAAAAGAAATATTAACAAAAATGAGTTAAGGAGAAATGACATATATGCTAGAACTCAAACATGTATCCTATAGTTACCAAAGCTACCAAGAAGAGATCTTCTCAGACGTGAACTATCAGTTCAAAAATGGGACTTTTTACAGCATTATCGGTCAGTCTGGAGCAGGAAAATCAACCCTCCTCTCCCTCTTGGCTGGTCTAGACAATCCCAAGAAGGGGCAGGTTCTCTTTGATGGGGAGGACATCCAGACCAAAGGGGCTAGCTACCACCGCAAGCATCATGTTTCCTTGGTCTTTCAGAATTACAATTTGATTGATTATTTGACGCCACTGGAAAATGTCCGTTTGGTCAACAAACAAGCTGGGAAAGAGATTCTCTTGGAATTGGGATTGGACGAAACGCAAATCAAACGCAATGTCCTGCAACTATCCGGAGGGCAGCAACAGCGGGTGGCCATAGCGCGTGCGCTCGTTTCAGAAGCACCTGTCATCTTGGCAGATGAGCCGACAGGAAACCTTGACGAACAGACAGCCGGTGACATCATTGCCATTTTGAAGAAGTTGGCCAAGGAACGCCAAAAATGTGTCATCGTCGTCACCCACAGTAAGGAAGTGGCAGAGGCCTCCGATGTTATCTTGGAATTGAGTCGCCGTAGCCTCGTTGAGAAGAGTAAGTAAGGAGGGAATGTTATGTTGCGCAATGCTTTTGCTTATATCACACGTAAATGGCCCAAGTCCCTCTTGCTCTTTGCCATCATTCTCCTCATGGGGACCTTGAGCTTGATCGGACTCTCCATGAAGGGAGCGACCCAAAAAGCTTCATCGGAAAGCCTGGGATCCATTACCAATAGCTTCTCCATGCAGATCAACCGCAGGACCAATCCAGGAACCCCACGGGGAGCTGGGAATCTCAGAGGAGAAGATATCGAAAAAATCAGCCAGGTAGAGGGGATCACTTCCTCCATCAGGCGGATCAATGCCATCGCAGATATCCTAGACCACGAGATCATTGAGACTGAAGAAACCCTGCAAAATCAATCTCCAGAGCGGGCCAAGCACTTCAAGAATACCTTGATGGTGACAGGGGTCAATGACTCTTCTAAAGAAGATAAGTTTGTCTCTGGAGCCTACAAGCTGGTCCAAGGGGAGCACCTGACGGATAAGGACAAAAACCAAATCCTCATGCACGAAGATTTGGCGAAAAAGAATGGCCTCAAGGTAGGCGATAAGGTGCGTCTCAAGTCTAATCTCTACGATGCTGACAATGAAAAAGGAGCCAATGAAACCGTCGAAGTGACCATTAAGGGCTTGTTCTCAGGGAAGAATCAAGCTCCTCTAACTTACGCCCAAGAGTTGTATGAAGACACCCTCATTTCTGACCTGGATACAGCTGCTAAACTCTATGGCAATACTGTCCAAACAGCTACCTATGAGGATGCGACCTTCTTTGCCAAGGGGGATCAGGATCTGGATGCCTTGATCGAAAAAATCAAAGCACTCGATATTGACTGGAACCTCTATGACCTGGTTAAGAGCTCTTCCAACTACCCAGCCTTGCAAAAATCCATCAGCAGCATGTTCCAAGTGGCGGACTACTTGTTTATCGGCAGCCTCATCTTTGCTAGCTTGCTTCTCACCCTTCTCCTTGTCTTGTGGCTCAATGCCCGTCGCAGAGAAGTGGGAATCTTGCTGGCTCTGGGGCTCTCCAAGGTACAGATTGCAGGACAATTCGTGGCAGAATTGGTCATGATCTCCATTCCAGCCTTCCTCCTTTCCTATGGAGTCGCAGGTCTTCTTGCCAAAGGAGTCGGAGATACGGTGCTTAAAAACGTAACCAGTGGCATTGCCAAACAAATGGCTCAAGAATCCTCTGCAGCCAACCTTGGTGGAGGAGCTGAAGCAGAAAGCTTCAGTAAGACCCTGACAGAACTCCATATGGACATCCAACCGAGCCAATTGTTGGTGATTGTTTTGGTTGGCGGCCTCCTCTTGATTCTGGTATCCATCCTTTCTTCACAATGGCTCTTGCATAAGAAACCAAAGGAACTCTTGGTGGATGTCGAATAAGAGATTGTTTCCTAAAATAGAAATAGGGTATAATAGGAGGTAGAAGAAGTTTCTTAGATAAAAGGAAAGTGTATGAAGATACTAATCGTAGAAGATGAAGTCCTGATTCGCGAAGGGATGAGCGACTATCTCATGGAATGTGGTTATGAAGTCTTTGAAGCAGGTGATGGGCAGGAGGCCCTGGACCTCTTTCACAGAGAGGCGCCAGATCTGGTCTTGCTGGATATCCAGCTCCCTATCCTCAATGGCTTGGAGGTCCTTAAGACCATCCGGAAGACCAGCTCAGTCCCTGTCCTCATGCTGACGGCCTTCCATGACGAGGACTACAAGTTAACGGCTTTTGGAGAGTTGGCAGATGGCTACCTGGAAAAACCCTTTTCCTTGTCCCTCTTGAAGGTCCGTATCGAAGCTATTTTTAAAAAGCTTCAGCCTTCCCGGGTCTTCACCTATGGAGAGGCACGGGTGGATTTTGAGAGCTACACAGCCAGTCTAGCTGGGCAAGCCATCTCCATGAATGCCAAGGAGTTGGAAATCTTGGAATACTTGCTCCAGCATGAGGGCAAGGCCCGGACTCGCTCTCAGATCCTCGATGCCGTCTGGAAGGAGACAGAGGAAATTCCTTTTGACCGGGTGATTGATGTCTATATCAAGGAACTACGAAAAAAACTAGAGCTGGACTGTATCGTAACGGTACGCAATGTCGGCTATAAATTGGAGAGATCATGACCAAACGAAGTATCTTTGCAAAGATCTTTCTGATCACCTTTGCCCTTTTTAGTGGCTTAGTCATCCTTCTACATGCTTCGGTTTACTTTATTTTCCCATCGACCTATATCGAGTCTCAGCGCCAGACGATTTTGAAGAAATCACAGGCCCTAGCCAAGAGTTTCCAAGGCCAGGAAGAAGGGACCATTGAGTCGGTCATCGACCTTTATTCCAAGACCAATGATATCAAGGTTTCGATCAAGGGCAAGGAAAAACAAAATGCCCTAGAGGTCAAGGATGACCTGCTCCTGAACCCTGACAGCCAGAACAATTCCCTGGTCATTGAAGAGCGAAAGATTCAGACTAAGGAAGGGAAAGACTTGACCTTGCAATTCTTAGCGACCGTCGATTCGCAAAAGGAAGCGCGGGACATCAGTCTGGGTTTTCTTCCATATAGTCTTCTTGCTTCCTTTGTTCTGTCGCTGATTGCCTCCTATCTCTATGCCCGCATGATTTCTGCTCCGATCCTTGAAATCAAGCAGATGACCAAGCGGATGAAACGGCTGGATCGGACAGCCAGTCTCCCCATTCATTCACAGGATGAGATCGGCGTTCTCAAGCAACAGATCAACGACCTCTATCACCATCTTTTAGAGGTGATCGACAATCTAGAGCAGCAGAAACAGGAAAATCTGAAGTTGGAGCAGATGAAGGTGGAATTTCTACGTGGGGCCTCGCATGAGCTCAAGACTCCTCTAGCCAGCTTGAAGATTATCCTAGAAAATATGCGGGATAAGATCGGCCGCTACAAGGACCGGGACCGCTATCTGGCGGTCTCCCTCGATATCGTCGATGAGATGAACCAGATCGTCCTAGAAATTCTGTCCCTGTCCTCTGTCCAAGAATTGGCCGGAGACAAGGAGTGGATCCAGCTGGATCAAGTCTTAGAGCAGATCCTCGACAAGTACAAGGTCTTGGCTCAATCCCGCGCGCTCACGATTGACAATCAAATCCCTGACAAAGCAGTTTATATGGACCCAGCCATTCTGAAATTGGTCCTATCAAATGTCATTAGTAATGCCGTCAAACATTCGGATGCCGGTGGAGAGATCCAGCTCCGGCTCGAAGAAGAAGGGACGCACTTGGCTGTTGAAAATACCAGTCAAGAAATGGTAGATACCGCTGAGATGCCAATGACCGCTAGCCGCCAGAAGAAGGAAGGTGGCTTGGGAATCTTCGTAGTCCAACACTTGCTAGATCATGAAGAACTGGCCTACCAATTTGATAAAACGGCTATGGGCTTACGCTTCCGTATGGAACTGCCTAAGGAGCCTCAAGAATAAAAAAAATAGAGAGTGGGACAGAAATTGGTAATTCGTTAGAATTCGATTTCGTTGTCCCACCTCCGCACAGTTGAGTAGGGCTGTAAAAGCTGATGAAATCAGCGTAGTAGAGCCCACTCAACCAC
>JAWGXY010000064.1:0-10737 GCA_032572035.1 Streptococcus parasanguinis | reverse complement strand
TTCCCCCTGTTGAGATTGCGATTCCCAACCGGCAAGGATTTCTTCTACCACTTTTGGAACATGATACTTATCTTGGTAAAATAATAGACCTTCTTTAACTGCGTTCTTTTCTACTTCCAGTTCAGTCCATTGATGAACTTGTCGTTCAATCTCTCTTTGTCCTTTACTTGGATATTCTTTAACTAAAATTTTAATCAGTTGCTCACGGAGATCTTCATAGCTTCTAAACTCACCTGTATTGATGTAGTCAACATGGAAACCTAAGACATTCCCATCTGCAATAGCTTCATCAATTGTATATTGGTGTAAAAGTGGGCCAAACAGTTTTTCGGTGGTATTAATCACTTCACTACGTTCATTAATCTTCCCTTTAACTTTATTTTCATCAAATAAAGGAGTTCCTGTAAAACCAAAGAATAAGCTGTTTTTAAAGAAATAATCTTTAATGGTTCCCATCATATCACCCATTGTGGTCCGATGGGCTTCATCGATAATAAAGACAATTTTTTTATCTGATAGTTGATAGTCCTGTGCTTCAAGCAACTCATTTACCAAGATATTCAACTTAAATGTAGTCGTTACTACAATCCCACTCTTAGAAGACGTTAGTTGTTTTCTCAATTGGTAGGTACTCTTTGTCCCATCAACATCTACAGATTCATAAACGGAATAAGCTTTGAAGGCTTTTGAAGTTTGTTCGTCTAAATCCCGTCTATCTAGCAAGAATACCACTTTATCAAACTCTGTACGGGTCGCGAGAAACTGAGCCGTTTTAAAGCTGGTAATGGTCTTTCCTGAACCTGTTGTATGCCAGACAAAACCACCATGCGGAATCTTATCTGAATTATCCCAACCAAATGCTGCTTTCTCAACTGCCTGCAGAGCATAGACCTGATAGGGACGCATCAACATATGGCGACGATTTTCTTCATTATCTGGATCTTCATCGATAATGAGATAATCTCCCACCATCTGATGGGCCATAGGAACCATCAAGAAATGTTCGATAACTTCTTTATAATCTGTTAATACACGTTGGCCCAAATGCTTCCCGTTTTCTTGGCCTTTTTGGGTTACTGACCAGTGAAAAACGAAAGCAGGGTTGAAATCATTGACGGACTTAGGTGTCGCAAAATAACGAGTTTCAATATCCGTTGTCACAACCATCATCTGAGAGAAGGCCATGAAGTTATTGGTATATTCTCCATCTGCGTAATAACGTTTGAACTGACCAAAAGCCTCATCTAAGCTCTTGTCACTTCGCTTTTGTTCGATATTAATCAGTGGTAAGCCGTTAATGAGAAGCACCAGGTCAAATCGATTGCCGTTAGGGGTTGATACTTCACGAGCAATCTGGTAACTCGAATCTCCACCACTGACTTGCGCTTTTTTTAAGATAGTCAGTGTGATTTGTTTACGAGTAACATCTGGATGAGCATCTCGATAAATACCATCAATCTTCCCAGTTGATCCTTCAATGGATAAAATTTTTGCAGCTTCATAACTGTTCGAAATCTGATTGACTTTAGATAGGACTTGTTCAAACTCGCTATCTGTCAATGCAACACCTTCTAAGACATCAGCATTAATACGATTGAGTTCACTTCTCCAGTTATCAATCAAATCTTGAACAGTTACTTTATGAAGATTACCATTTAGTTTATCTGGAGCTTGCCATCTGAACTTGCTTAATTCTTTGACAAATTCATCCTGAAAATGTCTCTCAGAGGCGTCTTTATTTATACGACCCATAGGGGTTCCTTTCTAGAATAACCTCTTATTTCCTTAGACAAAGAGTTCATTCAAGTATGCTTTTTTCAAATCTTTTAGTTTATCTAATTTTTGTTGTTGGAGAGTGATAGATTTATCTAATAAACTTAATTGCTTTCCTATCTTTTCTTGTTCTTTTAATGTTGGAAATAAAATATTTAATTCTAGTACTCTGTTCTTAGAAATATTGTATCTTGAAATACCTTGTGCAAGTAATTTCATGCCAGCACGAAATGCCGGAGACCTAAGTAAGTAAGCTAAGAAATCAATGTCAAATTTAACGTTAGGGCGAAATCCAAAGCAGAAACTATTCAAATATACGTTTGATAGATCATACTTCCATACAGACGATAACCCTACTTCTTCCGGTGTTTCTGAAGAAGTAGTAAAAAACACATCTCCATATTTAACTTCAGTCTGTCTATCATCAATTTCAATTTTATCAAGACCTCTCAAATCTGCAATTTCATTTGAATAGATATTTAGATAGGTCACATACATCCCATTACCATGACCAAAGTCCACTTTTGTTTTTCCTGATAAACCTGTAAATGTTTTTCCTACATCACCTAACTTCTTCTCTTCCCATTCACCTTCAAAACCAGGGAAACGTCGTTTTGGTACTCGTTCTCCCTCTGCTGGGAAGAGTTCAGCAAGATAAGATTTCTTGAGATTTTTCAGTTTGTCGAGTTTATGTTGATGGAGGCTGATAAGAGAGTCGATAGTTTGGAAGAAATTTCCAAGTTTCTTCTGCTCATTAATTGTTGGAAGTTGAAATTTGATTGTTGACATATCTTTTGGATAGATTGCTGCAACACTGGTCGTTCCAACAGCTCTAGATTTAACTTGCTGAATACTCTCTGGGATATTGTATAAGTAATTGAAAAAAATTGTATCCACATCATCAAGAGTAACTCTAGCTAGGTTGCTATTAAAACCATACAATCCTTCCTTTATAAACCAAGTTGCTCCTTTACCCACAAGTTCAAGAGTGTTTCGAGTGTTAAAAAGAAAATCACCATATTTAATTATATTTTCACATTCGATTTCTTGGTTTAATCTTTCAAGTTTTGTAAAATCCCAATAACCACGTTGAATATTTCCCATCTTTAGTAACGGAATTCCTTTACCCTGTTCACATCCTAATAAAGTTGTTCCCGTTTGTATTCTTTGACACATTTTTCCAAATTCTTTCTGTTCCCACTCGCCTTCAAAGTATGGGAAACGACGTTTTGGTATATTTTTACTGTTTGTCATTAAAGTACCACCAATTCACTCATCATCGCTTCTAGTTCTTTCTCAAGTTTTGAAATTTCATCATCTAGACTGTTCAAAGTTTCTGAGTAACGCTTATTGAGTTCTTCTAGGACAGCAATCTCAGATTTGAGAGGGGATTTAACTAATTCTTCAACTTTGTCAAGAACTGAACCAAACCATTTTTTATAAAGAATTTGATCTACTTCTTCATCTGTCAATTGTGTGATACGTTCTGCAACTAACTCTTTCATTTCAAGTTCTTTTGTTTTAATGGCTTTATTAACAGTTGATTTTTCTTTGGTTAAGTCATCCACTTTCTTGAGAAGTTCATAGTCAACAGAGCCTTTTTCAGCTTCCTTCAAACTAGCTTTCACTAGTTTACTTTCAAAACTATCTTGTGCTTCTCCTTCATCATTCTTTTTAAGAGTGTCAAAGAGAGCATTATACTCATCACTGTCTTCAACCTTGGCATTTTCTACAAGTTCACTCAACTCGCTATCAATTTCAGAAACACGGGATTTGAGACCTTCGATATCAGCAAGCTCATCCCCATAGAACTCACTAGCAATTAGTTCATTCGGAATGATAACGCCATTCCATCCGTCTTGGACTTTTTCCTTGTTCTTACCTTTGGTAACCATGTTAGGTTCACGAGTTCGACCAGCCTTATAAAAACCTAGTTGCTCAATCAACTCTACATCATGAGACAAGTACTTAGTCCAAATCTCTGCCACAATTTGGTAGCCATCATAGATACTCAATTGTTTAAATTCTGATAAGCGGTCTTTGATAGCTGTCAACATCTCTTCTCTCAGTTGTCGAGGAGTGATATCAGAGTTCAATTGGTGCAATTTTGCCCAGTATTCTTCTAAGTATTCTTGGATAGAAGCGATTACTTGGATTGTTTCTTCTGTCACTACTGGACTAGAAAGTACTGCTTCAGAAAATTCTTCAATAGATTGATTCAATTCAAAGTAACCAGGGCGCTTCTCAGTGAGTGCCTGACCCAGTAGTTCTGGAGCTGCCTGATGAAGGGCTACTAAACTTTTGATATTGTTTTCTGGAATGCCACCGTATAGATGGGCCTCCACATCATGAGGAATTTCTTCGTCTACTGCTGTCACATAACGAGGAATATTCATATTGAACTCGTTTTGAATCAACTCCTGACGACTTGCTAAATGGCTATAGCCTTTTTCTTCGATACGATTTTTATATACATCGACGATTTTCGCAATATCTTTCTCTTGAAGGGCATTTTGTTTCCCAACTTTGATGAAGTTGCGAGAAGCATCGATGAAAAGAACTGGTTCGTTTAATTCACGATTTTTCTTCAAGATAATAATACAAACCGGAATACCTGTATTTGTAAAGAGATTACTTGGTAAACCAATAACTGCATCAATCTGATTTTTCTCTAATAGACGTTTTCGAATTTC
The DNA here is from genome assembly GCA_032572035.1 of Streptococcus parasanguinis. Taxonomy (GTDB): domain Bacteria; phylum Bacillota; class Bacilli; order Lactobacillales; family Streptococcaceae; genus Streptococcus; species Streptococcus parasanguinis_AB. The sequence goes on along the minus strand of JAWGXY010000064.1, from coordinate 6,271 downwards.
ACCTTCTGCAGAACCACGGAAAAGGACACCATGTGGTAAAACAATGGCCATAGTTCCTGTCGTAGACAAGTGATATAACCCATGAAGGAGGAAGGCGAAATCTCCTTTTGAATCTGGAGGAAGAACACCTGCAATTTCAAAACGTGGGTCACTTGGTTTTAGACCGGCACGATTCCAATTCTTAATCGAATAAGGAGGGTTCATAACGACTGCATCAAACTGGACTCCTTCGTTTGGACGTTCTGGATCCTCAGGCCAGTCTTGACCAAGAGTATCCCCATTTTTGATGCTCATCTTCTCTGGACGAACTCCATGAAGCAAGAGATTCATTCGAGTCAGGTTATAGGTTGCTGTGTTCTTTTCTTGTCCGTAGTAATTGAGACTTTTCTGTAGTTCTTCTGATAAATGTTTTTTAACAGTTAACAAGAGAGAACCTGAACCGACTGTTGGGTCATAAATAGAAGTAATGTTTTGATTTGTCGCGACAATCTGCGCCATAACTTCACTGACTTGATGTGGCGTGTAGAATTCTCCAGCCTTCTTACCAGATTCCATAGCAAATTGCCCAATCAAGTACTCATAGGCGTCCCCAAGTACGTCCCCATTTTGAAGAGCCACCATATCCAAATCTTCAAACAGACGAATCAATGCTTGGATGTTTTTATTACGCTCATTTAAGTTGCTACCAAGGGCTGTATCTGTTAGATCCAGTGTTGAACTTGAAAAAAGGCCTTTGAAGTCATCAGAATCGTTGGTAACAGCAATGCTGCGTTCGAATTGGTTGAGACTGTCAGTTACTTTCTGAACTTCAAAATTCCCAGCATTCATATCTTGGACCCATGTTTGATATAAATGTTCAGGGCGCACAAAATATCCTAAGATATCCTGAATCATTTTTTCTAGTTCAGTACCATATTCTTGATGGGCATTTTTATATTCTTCAAACCAATCTTCTTCATTAGAAATACCTGCAGTTGTCGCAAATGTTTTCAGAGTCTGGTCACTCAAAAATTTATAAAACATAAGGCCCAACATGTAGTCTTTATATCGACTAGCATCCATGGACCCACGTAATTCATTTGCACCATTCCATAAACGTGCTTTAATTTCTTCTGATGTAATCATGTAACTCCCCTTTTTAAACTTCTTTCAAATAATAAAACTGTAAGGACACTCATTATTTGAAATCGCAATCATTGGCTTTGTAATAGGCCAAATTTATAATATATTATCTTTAAAATTATATCATAAAATAAGTAATTATGTCTGATATGGTAGTTATGTTTTATTGTAAAAACTTAACTTTGATGTACAAAAAAAGTAGACAATAGTCCACTTTTTAATAATTAACTTTAAAATCGATAAGATAATTTGCAATAGAATGATTCTACTACTACACACTTATCTTATCTACATTCTCATGGGACAATTTTTATTCTGCTGAAGTAATTATTAACCTAAAATTACTATCGTTAATAAATCACAACTTCTTTAAAATTAGTAAAACTTATTGATAATTTCATTAAAATTATGTTGAGTTTTTTTTTGACAATGTTTTAGCAACTCGACACGATGTTCATTTTCTACAGATAAAAGCATAGAAATCAATCTCTCATATCCAATATCAGCTTTAAGTGTAATTAAAGATGTGATTACATTAGAAAATTCTGCAGGAGTAAGATCTCTTAAATATAGCGCGACGTATTTTCCTTCAGTTGAAAATAATGAAACATAGACAATACTATTTTCTTTTTGTCTAAACGTCATTCCCCCTTCAGATTCCTTAATTTCAAAATCATACACCGTTTTTTTCGGGATACAAATAAATGAGTTTTCAAACTCCCTCCGATAATGAAAAAAAGTTTTACAAAGAATAATAAAAAATAATTCGAACATACTAGTTACCTCCAAAATTTTTTTAAATTATGTTCATCTAATAGTATGCCATTTTTTTATAATTATAAAAATAAAAGTTTTAAAAAAGATAAATGTATTGTTTTGCTAATTGAATCTTTTGTAGACTTATTTCTTTCTCACATTCCCCAATTTTTTGTGCTTCTAATTATCTGTGTGTTTAGCGTTGACAGAAACGTATGTGAAAGTCACGCTAAACACACAGTCCCAAATAAAACCGTATAACACAAAAGAGAAAGAAAATTTGTTTTTTATAATGATCAATTTATGGCATACTATAGATATCTAAAGATTGATTAAGTAGAGACGTAACTAATTAGCTACGTTTTTTTTAATATTTAAAAGGAGGTAGCTATCGTGTAAACAGCAGGTTTAAGCTGAGTTAAGAAAGAACCAATTTTTGTATTTCACTAACTAAAAAAAATGTATAGATAATAAAAGTAATGTCAATAGCAGTAAAAAAATTTTTGATCATAACAAAGTAAAGTATAAGAGTATAAGAGTATAAGAACGAAAGTAAATAACAAAAGTCAAAAAAATCAAATACAAAAAACTAGCTTATCTCAGTCGCTAAATTTAAAGCATTTAAACCTGAAAAAGAGTAAAAAGAAAAAAACAACAGATTTTTATCTGTAAGGTGGAACTCTACATCTTATTTGAATTGAGTCAACTTGTCATGTTGTAAAATGGCTTGGTTAACTTCTTAGCCATCAATTAAGAAGCGCCCTTAGCAAAGGGAAGATACTAATCAGTGAATACAAGCTTTATGTCACTGCACTACTTCAACTTGAATTAAAAGACCTTAAGATTCTTGTTAAGATTTTCTTTAAACGTACATTATCTTCTATAGAAAGGAAAGAACTATGTCAAAGAAGAAACGAAGTCGTTCTGAACGACGAAAAGCTAGAGAGAAAGCCCAGAAAGAACAAATGGATTCTCTAACTACTTTCGAAGGCCGTAAACAATTCGTCCAATCAAAAGGTTTAACTAATCTAGTCACGCGCTTCAAGAAGGGTAAAGGTATCAAGCGAAATGAATCCAAAAAAACAGGAGAGGATATTCATTTAATTCATACCGATCGAACGCTCCATAACTATGCTGGTTCCTGGAGCAGATTCGCTTACTTTGTTGCTGCAACAGCTACTGCCGAAGAGTTAGAAGCTCTTGAAAAATCTAAGAATGTAGATGGATGGATTGACTTAGTAAATCAATACTTAGAACATTGTAAAAAAACTGGGCTTTCTGCACCAACCCAGTCAACCTATAAAGCAGCATTGGCAAAAGTTTTAGGCGTGTCTTCTACTGCTTTTATTGCTACAGATATTCGATATCGAGCTAACAAAAGGAATAATCGCTTAAAATCTAATGACGACAGAATGTCTGAAGAAACGAATAATCGTTGGTTTTCAATCGTATCTGCCACTGGGCTACGAAAAAATGAATTAAAGGCAATTACAGGTGATTCTCTACACCAACGTGAAGATGGTCGATACTATCTTAAAATCATTGGTAAAAAGCATAAAACAAAAGGAGCTAGAGATCGTTGGGTTCCGATTATCACACGAGACAAAGAAGAATTAGAGAGGCTTGTTGAGGAGTTTAAGCTAGCTGGTAAAAAGCGTGTGTTTCAAGTTCCAACTGCTTTAAAGCCACATAAATATCGAGCAGAATATGCAAAACGACTTTATCTTCTTGTCGCAAGAGATCTCAAAGATATCAAGAATAAAAAAGAAAAAATTTTTCTAAGAGGAGAATTAAGGGGAGTCGTCCTGGATCGAAAGGCCTGCTTAATTGTATCTCGTGCTCTCGGACATAATAGACCAGAAGAGTTTCAAAAATCATATGCATATAAATTGATTGCACAAGCAAACTAATAAACTTACTTTGTAATGTTTTAAGTGTATCAAATCTAAAATCATTTTTTTCACATCTTTATTCTTAATCTAAATGAAAAATAAAGTAGATAAGAACCTACTTCTTTCTTCAAACCATTATCACTACGCGTTTTTCAAACAATCAAACATTAAGTTCTTTTGTTTTAAAAAAATTTTTTTCATTTTTTCATTATTTTTTTTGAAAAAAAAAAGGGTTTTTGAACAAGTTCCTGGCATACTAAAGAATAGGGGGTATAAAAAGAAAAAATTTTTAATCTTACCCCAAACAACATACTTTATCAAAATACTATGTGAAAGGAATTTAATCGAATGGCTAGAAGAAAATTAACACAGGAAGAAGAACAAAAACGTTTAGAAGTAAAAATTGAGAATGAAAAAAAGATACTAGAGGCTTTCTCATCAATGCCTTGTTTTGCTGGAATAGATAAATGTAAATTATCCCTACAGGATTTTTCTTTAGAGTGTAAAGAAATAAAGAATTTAAAATATGATAGTACTTGTAACTTAAAGACATCTATAGATGGAAAGTTGCTTAGTTTAGATATTAAATCAGAATTTTTCGGGAAAATCACTATTTCTTTTGATGAATCAAATTTTAAAACATCGTACTGTTACATTGAATTAATTCATGGGGGGTTAAATATCGAAACGGCTGGTATTGAGGGGATTAAAAGTAGATTAGCAAACGCAATCGATTTTATTAAAAATAATTACGGTATTTTGATTACTTACTCGACTGCCCTCTTTCTCGAAATGGAACTTGCTTATACAATTGCCTTTGATAAAACTCCAAACTTACAGCTCAGAAGTTTTCTACACAAATGTCTTTCATCAGGATACCCTCCAAATTTTGGAAATGAGAAAAGTAAAAAGAACAACTATGACTATCCAATTTTGAGTTGTAAGATTAGTAATGAAGAATTAACTGTTACTTACGATAAAATTGAAAAAGCAAAAAGAAAAAGACAAATCAGAAGAAAGGGTTCAAAACTAGATAATATTAATGTCCAGAGATTTGAACTAGTATTAAAGAAAAATAAAATAGAAAAATTTTTGGGAACCAATTCCTTAGATTTACTTAATGATGCACAATTGATAGACTATTTGGAATCAAGACTTCATTCAACAATAAATGTGTACATAAAGTTAATTGAAGAATCAAGTGCAAAAACTAAAAAAGTGATTCAAGATGTTTATAACAAATACGGTCCTAAAAGTTATATTAAAGAACTTTTAAATCAAGTAAATAATCATTCTCTTAGATTTTTGTCTCCTTTGGTGTTAGACGAAGAAATTATAGCATTGTCGAATATTGCTCCTTTCAAAAATAAAGGTAGAACCAAAAGAACAATAATAGACTCCTTCCAAAATAGTGAAAAAAAATATTTTGAAAAAAACGAGACCGGATTAATGATTACTTGGCACGTTCGAGATATATTTAAACTATTTTATGAATCACTAGAAGTTGCTAAAGAAAAAGGTTTAGGATGTCATAAAGATGCTAAGTCGACTCATACATTTAAGCATGTTTTAAAAGATTATTCATTAGATTATAGAAATAAAATTTTAAATAAAACTATAAGATCTAATACTCGAAATCAAAAGAATAAAATTAGAAACCATGTTTTAAAAGAATTCCCTGATGTAGATTTAGATATTAATAAAAAATAAAGCAAATTAAATAATAATTTTTTTACATTTATGGCTGTAAACCTTGATACAACAACAAACATGTATTTATATGTACACAGTTTTCGTTTGATTATTTGAGAAAGGAAATAGATATGTGTGAATTTTTTAGAACAAAAAAGAGCTTGTTTCTAAACTTTGGCCGGTATCAGAAACAAACTCAAAAAATAACAGTAATAATATCTATTACCTTTTTCTATTATCGCAATAAAATTTAGAAAATTCAAGAGGATTATTAATTATGAAACAAACAATGAATAAAGAGGATTTGATTAATATGGGTTACAATCCCTATACTGCGGTTTCAATCATTAGACAAGCTAAGCAAATTATGGTACAAAAGGGGTATGCCTTTTATAATAATAGACGTTTAGGGCACGTCCCAATCAGTGCTGTTGAAGAAATTCTGGGTGTTTCACTTCACGAGGAGAAATAATGCCACAATATCAACAGAAAACAAAATTTCCTGGAGTATATTCTGATAAAGACGGAAAATATTTTCTTCAAACCGAATTTGGTCGAGATAGAGTTACTGGGAAACGTGTACGAAAGAAATCTAGGGTAGATCAGCATGGAAAACCATTTAAATCGGCCTCAGATGCTTATAAAGAATTAACTCGCCTGAAACATGAATATCATCAATCTCAAGGTTATTCTAACTACCGTATGAAATATCGGCAATTTATGGAAGACCATTATATTCCATACTATAGAACAACAGTTGAGCACAGTACATTTTCAGTGCGAGAGAAAAATCTTTTACAGCTTTGTGA
>JAWGXY010000063.1:0-10842 GCA_032572035.1 Streptococcus parasanguinis | reverse complement strand
GAAAATACGTTTATCCATTTTATTTCCTTTATCTATTTCTACTTAAAGATTGTAGTGAAGACCAAGTATTCTATTTGTAAAAGGCTACTTCAATCCTTGCAATTTTTCTAATACAACTTCATAAACATCTGTCAAGCTACCAAGGTCACGACGGAGTGAAAAGGTCTAGTAGACCTTTTCAGCCTGAGTCCTTTTACTTGAAAGACGAAGGTTTTCCGTTTCAAAAAGATTACTTCAAGCCCTGTAATTTCTCCAATACAACCTGATATACATCCGTTAAACTGCCCAAGTCCCTACGGAAAACATCCTTGTCCATATGGTGCCCTTCCGCATCCCAAAGGCGGCAGTTATCTGGTGAAAATTCATCTGCCAAGATTATTTTGCCATCCTTATCAAAACCGAATTCCAATTTGAAGTCAATCAAACGAAGACCAATTTGTGCAAACCAATCTTTCAGCAATTCATTGATACGACGCGTTTCTTCCTTGATATAGGTAATTTGTTCGTCGTTAGCAATATCCAAAAACTTCACATGTTCATCATTGATGAATGGGTCATCCAAATCATCGTTCTTGTAGTAAAATTCAACGATTGGAGTTTTTAAGTCCAAACCTTCTTCAACTCCAAACCGTTTTGAGAAAGAACCCGCCGTTACGTTACGAAGAACAACCTCCAAAGGAATAATTTTCACTTTCTTGTTGAGTTGTTCAGTATCAGAAATACGTTCGATAAAGTGAGTAGCTACTCCCGCAGCATTCAATTTTTCAAAAATAAGAGACGAAATCTGATTATTTAGCACACCTTTTCCCTTAATAGTCTCCTTACGAGCCCCATTTAGCATGGTTGCCTGGTCCTTATAGACCGACTTAATCACATGTTCGTCCTCAGTAGTATAGATATCCTTAGCTTTTCCAGTATAAATTAGTTGATCGGTCATGACTTTGTTCGCCTTTCGTATTTTATCACCTTCATTCTATCACATACAAAGTGGATTTTCAATAAATTTCCGTACAATATAGGCAGAAACCGAATGAAAAGGACAGAAAAAAAGATCATTCAGAACAATCTCTGAACGATCCCTTTTCAACTAGTTACTAGCAGTTCGTTTTTCGATATAGTCAACGACATCTCCTACCGTGTTAAAGTCATCAATAGCCTTGTCTGGAATCTCCAATTGGTATTCATCCTCAAGATTGATAATAAATTCCATCAATTCAACAGAGTCGGCTTGTAAATCCTTACGCAAATCTGATTTCAAAGAAACTTGGAAATCTGGTCCCTTGCGGTCTTTGAGAAATTCCTCAATTGTAGCTAAAATTTCGTTTTGTTTACTCATACATTACCCTTCCTTCGATAATTCCTTCACTGATTTTCCAACAACATCTGTCTCTAACATGGTCCGAATCTGACGAATCGTGCTATAGACAGCTTTGGCATCACTCGAACCATGCGTTTTAACAACAGGTGCTTGAAGACCAAACAAGACCGCTCCTCCAACATCTGAGAAATCCAAGGTTTGCTTCAATGATTTCAAACGGTCCTTGAGCAGAAAAGCTCCTAATTTCGCCTTCCAGTTTCCAGTGGCAATCGCTTGTTTCAATTGCTTCAAGATCCCAAAAGCCGTTCCTTCCATCGTTTTCAAGACAGCGTTTCCTGTAAAACCATCCGCCACAACGACATCAGCAACGCCATCCATCAAGTCACGCGCTTCCACGTTTCCAACAAAATGAATCGACTCATCCTCAGATAACAATTGGTAGGTTTCCTTGCGCAAAGGATCTCCCTTACTAGCTTCTGTCCCATTGTTCAATAAACCCACGCGAGGTTTTTGAATCCCACGAACATTTTCAGCATAGTAGGATCCCATCACAGCATACTGATGCAAGTGCTCTGGTGTATTTTCCGCATTGGCCCCTAAGTCTAGCATATCATACCCACGACCATCAACCGTTGGAAGTGTCGACATCAAGCCAGGGCGTTCCACCCCTTTGATGCGGCCAACGATAAAGAAACCAGCCGCCAATAGCGCACCTGTATTTCCCGCAGATAGCATGGCATCGACCTCACCATCCTTCACATCCTTGGCAGCTAAGACCATAGAAGCCTGTTTTTTCCGACGAATGGCCCGCGTTGGCTCATCATCTGAATCGATTTTTTCTTCCGTATGCACAATCGATACACGTTCTGTTGCGGTTAAATAGTCTTTGATTTTTGCCTCATCGCCATATAAGACAATCTCAATATCATCAAAATCACGAATGGCTTGATTCACACCTTCTACCAAGGCTTGAGGTGCATTATCGCCCCCCATTGCATCTACTGCAATTTTTTTCATGTTTCACCTCCAGATGAATCTTTCATAATCGCTCCCCAGTCACTCAAGGAATCGATAAACTTTTTAGCTTTTAAATGGATCCCTACATACTCCTCATACAACTGATCAATTGCCTGACGCAGAGCTGTTTTCATCTCCGCTTGTAGGGAAATCGTCTCTAACTCACTGAATCGTACTGCTTGAAACTGATCCAATAAATAGAGAACATTCGGATGCCAGTGGGCACGTCTCTCATCCTGATCATAATGATCCGGACAAAGAACCCCACTATACCGAAAAGAGTAATCAAAAGGAAGTCCAACCCGATGACAGAAACAGCATTCATGCAAATTCAAGATAACTCCAAATCGTGATAGAATCTGAATCTCAAAAATATTGGTCAAAACCTCATAATCCAGTCCCTCTTCCATCAAAGACAAGGTCTTTTCCAAAAAAGCAAACAGGGCCGGATCCACCTGATTATCCTGAATACTTGCATCTGCAAGCGCCAGAACATAGGTCGCATAAGAAAGGGCAAAAAGATCTGCATTGATTTTCTTATAAACCTGCACATCTTGAAAATCATCAATATAACTCAACCCATCATCATTGATTTTCAACAACATATCTGCCGTTACCAAAGGTTGCAACATGGGATTCAACCGTGATTTTCCCGCATGTTTCACAAAAAACATCCGCTTCCCTGACTTCTCTGTGAAGATTTTGACTAGCTTGTCATCCTCACGAAATTCCCGATTATACAGGACAATTCCCCGGGTCTCAATTGACTCCAGCATGTTCTTCCATATACTCCTTCAAGCGTTTCATAGCTTCCTTGATAACCTCCATGCTGGCAGCATACGACAAACGCACATAGCCTTCACCATATTGACCAAAAGCAGCACCAGGAATAAAAGCAACTGCTTTTTCACGCGCAAAATCCTGCAAGAAAGCGAAGGAATCTTGATTAAAACCAGCTGGGATTTTAGCAAAAATATAGAAAGCTCCATCTGGCTTAATCATCTCAAACCCAAGTGCGGACATATTTTTGATAATATAATCCCGACGTTTCACATATTCCTTCTTCATCGGTTCCGCATCATCCCGACCAGCAGTCAAGGCCTCAATCGCAGCATACTGGTTCATTGTTCCAGCAGCCGTTACCAAATACTGATGACTCTTGATGAGTTGAGCCGTCAATACAGCCGGAGCAAAGATAAAGCCAAGTCGCCAACCTGTCATGGCATGAGACTTAGACAAACCATTAATGACAATAGTCTGCTCAGGAATGAAGGATGCCATAGAGACATGCGCTTCTCCAGTATAAGTTAGCTCTGAATAAACTTCATCACAAATCACAAAGACTTCATATTTTTTTAAGACAGCAGCCAATTCCGCCATCTGTTCGCGCGAATAAGTAACACCCGTTGGGTTAGCTGGATAATTAAGAATAACAGCCTTCAATTTTTCACCCTGCTCTAAAATAGCCTTTTCCAACTTTTCAGGAGTCAAGACAAAACGATCTGCTGTCGTATCAATTTCGACAATCTCCGCCCCAACCAAATTCACAATAGGTTCATAACCAGGGTAGGCCGGTGCTGGAAGAAGTACTACATCTCCAGGTTCCAAGATTGCTGTCAAGGTTGCAGATAGGGCTTCAGTCGCACCGATCGTCACCAATATCTCATCTTCAGGACGGTAGTGAATACCATATTTATCCGCCACAAACTGACTCGCAGCCTCACGTAAAGCCAGCAAACCACTCATCCCAGTGTAATGGCTAAAATTCGCATCAATAGCAGCCTTTCCTGCTTCTTTTACATGTTCAGGAGTTGTAAAATCCGGTTCCCCCAACGTCAAACGCAAGACACCAGGAATGGAAGAAATTGATTGATCGAACTGACGAATCAAAGAAACTTCAATCCGATTCAGATTTTTATTAAAACGTTTCGTTAAATCCATAGAACACCTCCAAAAACACTTATATTCATTATACTATAAATAGGACCCCATCGCAAAAGAACAAGCCAGATCCCCATCTTTTGATCATCATCAAAGGACATTTTAACAATTCCCCCATACAAAAAAGACTTAGCATTGCTAAGCCTTTCAGATCCTTATTGTTGACCACGTGTTGCCACATATGTCAATTGATCTGCATGTTTCGCCACAAAATCCTTCATTTCTGAATCAGGAATTTGACGAAGGTAGAGGTTAGAACGAATGGTTTCATCCTCTTCACGACAAGTTGACAATACTAAATATTTATCAGATGCCTTGATCTTTATATTTGGATTTTTAGTTTGCCCATCTTCATAAACCTTCTTCAACTGAGTCGTAAAGTCTTTGTCGTCTTCAAAGCTAGTACGATAGAAAGCAGTTGTTTCAGGTACAATGACCAAGCACATAGCTTCATAATAATACTTGCGCTCAGGCGTCTCAATGACAACATACGGATGTTGATCAAAGTATTCTTGCTTGTCATAGTAGTTGACATCGTTAAACATACGATGATCACCAACCTTACTACCACGAGCATGACCAAATAACCAAGTCAAACGATCACTAAAATCTTTCTTATTATCCGTATCCATGAAGACAGTACCCAAATATGGTTGATAACCACCATCAAACGTTTTATCTAAGTAGGTTGCATTATCTCCTGTTTGAACGACAGGTTCATCCAACTCAGTACCTGGAGCATAAACATAAGCAATCGCTTCAGGGTTAACAGCCGTTAGTTGGTCAAAGCGATTCTTTAGATAATCTTTTTCTTCTTGACTAGGTTCATATTTCACAGCTTGGGTAGAAGAACTGCTACCAGAAGAAGCTGCTTTCTTAGTTGCGTTAGATGTTTTTCCACCAAATGGATTAAAGAATAAAAATCCAGCTACAATAACAACTATTGCTACTATAGAAGCAAATAGAAGAGCAAATTTATTTGAACTTTTTTCTCCAGCTCTTTTCATTTAATCGATCTCCTCAAAATGATTTTTCTAAAAAATAACACTGAGCCCAAGGACTCAGTGATATTTTTATGAGCTAATTAATTAATTAAAAATTATTTAACTGCGCTTGTTTTTGGAAGTGATTTTTCACCAGCTTTAGCAGATGAAGCTTTACCATCTTTACCAGCTTTAGCTGCTGCTTCTGCTGCTGCTTTGTTTTCAGCTGCTTTAGCTGCTGCTTTAGCATCTGCAGATGCAGGACGCAATGAACCACTAATTGCAGTAGCGTAGAATCCGCTAGGAGTATTAGCTCCAGCTTCAACCTTAACGTCTACCAACCATTTAGTTCCATCATGTGGGTTTGTAACTTCGATTGTTTGGATACCAGCTTCAGTACGGAAAGTACCGTGTTGGCTACCATTCCAAAGATCAAGACCTTGTGTGAAATATTCAGGTGCTGGAACAGCAGTTAATTCTTTAGATGTATCAGCATATTTGTTTCCATCGTAGTTTGCAGTAGAAACATCACCTTTTTTATCAACTGGAGTACCTTTACCGATAGATGGGTCAACTTGAGTAGCACCTGGGTGTTTTTCTGTAGCCGCAGATGTAGCTGCTTTTGGAGCTTCTTGACCAGTTTTAGGAAGATCATTGAAATTCAATGCTGGTGTTTCAGACTTATCAACGAAGACTTTATCTTTACCTTCTGCGAATGCTGGAGCTACTGCTGCAAATACTGCAAGAGCTGCTACTGATGATAATAAAACTTTTTTCATTGTTTTATCTCCTTTTATAGTTTAAAAATATTCGTTACTTCGTAACTATGACTAGTATACTAGGATATATTTCTGTTGTCAAGAGTTTTTATCAATTTTTTTTAAAAAAATTAAGATTTCTTTCTATTTGATCCCTAAAATTATGAATTAGAGATATATTATACTCATCTATTAGAATTTTTCGGTTTTTGGACACTTTTACTCAATCGTTTCTCTATGAAATAGACAGAACTTCCCTGATTTTACCAGTTCCCTCTTCTTTTCCACTCCAATTATTTCCTATTTTACCGCACGATTTTTGGGTAGAGTCTTCTTCGGTATACTTGGATCCACCTTGTTTTCTAGTTTTTGAGCCGCTCGAATTAGTTCTTTTCGCTTCTTTTCTTTTTTTAGATCTTGCCACCATTGTCTAATTTCCATTTGTATTTCCTCCTAAACAAAAGAGGCTGTTTCCCAGCCTCCTTATTGTTAACATTTTTTAGCATTTCCGATTTCAAATAGAGGGGAAAGAGGGCGATTTTCATGAATGCGAACAATGGCCTCAGCAAGAAGTTTCGCAATCGAAATTTGCTCAATCTTATCAATCAAGCGATCTTCCGATAGATAAATCGTATCCAATACCACCAACTTCTTAATGGCTGATTTTTGAATATTGTCCATCGCTGGGCCTGATAAAACTGGGTGCGTACAGCTTGCATAAACCTCTACGGCTCCTGCTTCAGCAAGGGCATCCGCCGCATGACAGATTGTACCAGCTGTATCAATCATATCATCAATCAAAATACAAGTCTTACCTTCAACACTCCCAATGATATTCATCACTTCACTCGTATTCATCTTATCGACACTCCGGCGTTTATCAATAATCGCAATCGGAGTCTTCAAAAATTCAGCCAATTTCCGAGCACGAGTCACACCACCATGGTCTGGACTGACAACAACATAGTCTTTTCCAATCATCCCGCGACGTTCGAAATAGTCTGCGATCAAAGGCGCACCCATCAAGTGGTCAACAGGAATATCAAAAAAACCTTGAATTTGAGCAGCGTGCAAATCAATTGTCAACAGACGATCAACTCCAGCAACCTCAAGCATATTGGCTACTAACTTAGAAGTAATTGGTTCACGAGCCCGAGCTTTCCGATCTTGACGAGCATAGCCGTAATACGGCATCACCACATTAATGGATTGCGCACTTGCCCGTTTCAAGGCATCTACCATAATCAAAATTTCCATCAGATTATCGTTAACCGGTGAGCTAGTAGATTGTAATATATAAACATCTTTCCCACGAATTGATTCTTCAATATTAACCTGAATTTCTCCATCAGAAAATTGACGAACCGTTGACTTTCCAAGCGGTAATCCCATTTCGCGAGACACACGTTGAGCCAATTCTTGATTTGACGACAAAGCAAAGAGCATTAAATCAGAAAATGACATGATTTCCTCCAGTAAAATCTAAAACCATATTGTACAGTCAGCACAAATTTCTCCTGTAATCATTTTATCGCTTTTTAAGCAAATATTCAAATATTAATTTATGGAAATTACAAAATCTATCCCTACCTAAATTCTCTCAAATAACCTTCGATACGCACCCGCATAGCGGGTAGTTTTTTTGTCTCGCACCTAACGTAGCGAGACGGAATGAAAGTCACATAAAAAGAAGCAGAACAAATGTTCTGCTTCAGTATAATTCTTAGTTTGGATAGATATAAGTAACAGTACCTTGTGCTGTTGTTGGGTTAAACCAACCACGGTAGTTACCAATACTACGGATACCATTATAGTTAGACTCAGAGACTTGGATGCTTGTTGTAGATTGAACGGCTGTAACAACTGCTACGTGTCCATATCCACCATCATTCCAACATGCAATGGCACCAACTTGTGGTTGAGATCCTGTACGGAATCCTGCTGCTGCTGCACTTGCCGCCCATTGTCCACCATTACCCCAGTAATCACCTGCCCATGGAGCCAATGTCTTCGCACCCCATGTACATTCACCAACTGGATAAGATGATGCAGATGAACTATAAGTTGGACGAGAAGTAGTTGCTACTGGTGCAGCCGCTGCTTGAGTTTGAACAGCAGGTTGAGCTGCTGCTTGAGTTTGTGCAGCCGCTGGTGTTGCAGCTGGTGTTTGAGCTGCTACCTGAACTTGTGCTTGAAGAGTTGTATTAGCAGAAGCCTTTACAGCTGCTTGTTGTTCTTTTTGTTTTGCACGATAAGCTGCTTCAGCTGCTGCCGCTGCTGCTGCTGCTTTTTCAGCTTCAGCTTTTTGTTGCAACAAAGCATTCTTTTCGTTTTCAGCAGTTGATTTTTCGGCAGCCAAGTTTAATTGTGCGACTTTCAACTCAGCTTCTTTTGTTGACAAAGCTTGCGCATCATCATCTAATTGCTGTTTGTTTGCAATAACAGTATTGATAGCGTCGTTGTTTTCTTTTTGTTTTTGTGCAATGTCTTCTTTATCACGTTTTTGCTCTTGCAACATTTTGTTGTTAGCATCTGCAATTTCATTCATAGCAGAAATACGTGAGATAGCTTCTGTCAAAGATCCAGAACTAACAATCGCATTAATATAGCTTGTTGCAGTCCCAGTTGTTTGAGCACTACGTGCTTGATTTGCAAGTGATTCTTGACGAGCAACAATATTTTTTGACAACTCATCGATCTCAGCTGACAATCGTTCAGATTCTTCATTCAAACGGTCATTTTCAGCTTGAAGATTTTCTTGTTGTTTTTTAATTTCAGATACTTGACCTTGAATTTGATCTACCTGAGCTTGTGCACTTTGTTGTTGTTGATTAATACTATTGATTTTGTTATCTTGAGCAGCAATCTTATCATCTGTTGAATCAGCTGATACACCAGCTACGACAGCACCTTGTGATAAAGCAACTGTACTCAATAAGATTGTGGCAAATAATTTTTTCTTCATTAGATAAATTTTCCCTTTCTAATAAGACACTAACTAGTATAACAAATTTTTTAAAAATTTATATTACGCTATTGTTACATTTTTATTTCGAGTTTATAAATAAATCTTTTCAAGTAATGGCTGTAATACTATTAATAGAAGTACATTCAAAATTAAACTTGGGGAAATTTGGTAAATAATTAATGTAATCCAGTTAAATTTTATACCGATAAAAAGAATCAAAAGAAGGTTTGTTAAAATCTGAAATAATAGAATAGTTAATAAAAATGTAAAAAAACGAGTCAATCGATTGACCAAAATAATCTGATTACACCTATAAAAAATCACCTGTAGTATAGGAAATACTATGAATGAAATTCCTAGAGTGTGTAAAAAATACACATCAAAACAAAAACCAAAGAAGACTCCCCACCAAATACTAGCTATCTCAGAGAAATAGAGACTCAATAACATAAAACCATATAGAAATAAAAATGAAGTAGGTTCAAAGGAGTTTGGACAGAAACGAGAAATAAGAAAAGAGATCTGCCCGTCAACAAATAAAGATAAGAATAAGATTAAAGGGAAAAAATGGTACTTACGTATGACTTTCACACTACTCTCCGATCAATAGTACATAACGATTAACATCTAAATTAGCCTTTGGTTTCACACGAATTTCTTGACCTAACTGATCAGATGCCTTTTGAGTAGAAGTCACTGTACCAAGAGGTAAGTCACTACTCTTATATTTTCCTAAACCACTTGTTGAAACCAGAGATCCTTTTTTAATTTCAACTGGATCACCAATTTGCAACAACCGAAACTCACCTGTCTTCTCGTCATAACCATTTAATAAAGCAAAAATAGATTGAGCTTGACTCTCAATTTTAAACGTCAGGTGTTGTGAAGAAATAGTATCTTCGACTAATAATTTCACTTTGCTAGAATTTTTCTCTATACTTTCTACCACACCAATGACGCCACCAGACGAAAGAACAAACATAGAATCAGAAATCCCATCTGAACTACCTTTATCAATAACAAATTCCTGATCCCACGAACCATAATTACGGTCAATAATCTCACTAACGACTTGTTTAGAACCCGATACAGAATTCTTGATTGACATCAAATCCTTTAATTCTCTATTTTCTGATTCCAAACGGTTAAGTTTTGACTGGTCAATATCCTTTTGATAAAGACGTGATTTTAACGAACGGTTTTCATCATTTAATTCAGATAAATTCTTTAAATCCTTTGCCTTAGATTCTACAACAACAAATGGTACCGATACTGCCTTATCAACAATAGCTAATAGATCAGAAGATTTTAAAACAATCGAAGTTCTAACAGATGGAAAAAGAAATAAAATTCCTGAAACAGTTAAAACAAACACAAAACTAAAAATTTTAAAGAATCGATTCAAGAACATAGATAAAACCTTCAAAAATATAAAAAATAGTTTGAGATGAAATCTCAAACTTGGAAATTATACGGAGAATGGGGGATTCGAACCCCCGCGCCGGTTACCCGACCTAACGATTTAGCAAACCGTCCTCTTCAGCCTCTTGAGTAATTCTCCAAAATGGGCACGAGTGGACTCGAACCACCGACCTCACGCTTATCAGGCGTGCGCTCTAACCACCTGAGCTACGCGCCCAAGTTAAAAACTTGGTAAAGAACCTATGTTCAAAGCGGGTGACGAGAATCGAACTCGCGACAACAGCTTGGAAGGCTGTAGTTTTACCACTAAACTACACCCGCTTATTATTAAAAGAAATGGCGCGAGACGGAATCGAACCGCCGACACATGGAGCTTCAATCCATTGCTCTACCAACTGAGCTACCGAGCCAAATTGCGGGAGCAGGATTTGAACC
>JAWGXY010000062.1:0-10920 GCA_032572035.1 Streptococcus parasanguinis | reverse complement strand
AAGCTATCTGCGATTTGCTGGATGGAATAATCTGGATGGTTCATCCGGATATAGGCAACTTCTTGCAAGTCACTTGGTAAACTACCTAGGCCGACCGTATCCACAATTTTACTAATATTATTAATGGTTTTCATACTGGCTGTGACTGTGCGCTGGATATTGGCCATTTCGGCATTATTGGCCCGATTGAGGTCATTGCGCGTCTCTCTCATGACCTTGATAGACTCAAATTCCTGCATGGCTTGCATGGCCTCTACTACAATGAGAAAATCAATAATATCTTCCGCTCGTTGCAGATAGGTTACCACTCCTTTTTTCCGCTCGATGGTTTTCGCATCTAGTAAAAATCCTTGCATGAGAAGGGCAATTCCTTCCGCGTGGTCTGTATAAACAGAATGAATTTCCAGCTGGTACTTCCCTTTTTCAGGATCTTTTATCGAACCACTCGACAGAAAAGCTCCCCGAAGATAAGCACGGCTAGCTGCTTCATCTTCTAAAACACTAGCATCAATGCCTGTCTCAATCCCAAAAAAGGCATCTGCCAAATGCAAGTCAGCTAAAATCTCTTCTACCTTTTCATCCAAGAATACTGTGTAGACACGATTCTTTTTCAAATTGGTTTTTTGATGGTGGCGAATATCTGATTTGGCCTCATAAAAATGATGCAATAATTCATAGATATGGCGAGCGATCTTGGCATTTTCTGTCGTTACCGATAGCGTCAAGCCGCCCATTGATATGCCGAGGCTCCCAGACATCTTGATAATAGCAGCTAATTCACTCTTTTCAAATCGCTTGAGAGACAATAATTCTTCTTTGACACGAACCGTAAAACTCATTTTCTCACCTGCACGATCTGCATCAGTTCTTCGACTACTTTTTCGCCATCATGAAAGGCTCCTCCATTGACCAGCTTCAAGAAATCAGAAGAAATCACTTGGGGAACTTGCGAGTGCAGCCCTTTGAAATCGTGCTCTACCTGCACCAAGTATTCATCAAATTTATTGCTGTTCATATAAGCTGCGGGAACCTGATTGATATTGACAAGGACGGTGTCGATGAACTTTTCTCCCAAATGTTTATGGAGCACGGCAACGTGGTCACTATCTGTGAAATGCTCGGTTTCTCCTCTTTGGGTCATGATATTACAAACATAGGCTACTTGGGCCTTGGTTTCAAGGATGGCTTTCCCAATCTCATCGATCATCAAATTAGGAAGAATCGAGGTAAAGAGCGAACCAGGACCCAAGACGACCATGTCACTTTCAAGAATCGCTTCCACCACTTTCTTACTAGCCTTTGGACGCTCTTGATCAAAGGTATTGGTCACATAAACATGATCAATCATGCCAGTGTAGTTGGCAATGTGGCTTTCTCCTACTATTTCTTTTCCATCTTGAAAAACGGCATGAAGGGTCAAGGGACTATCACTGGACGGATAGATCTTGCCGGTTGTATGAAAGAACTTGGTCAACAACTGCATGGCATTATAGGTCGAGCCTTGCATCTCTGAAATCCCTGCAATAATCAAGTTTCCCAAAGGGTGCCCAGCCAAAGGCCCATCATCGTCCGCAAAGCGGTATTGAAAGACTTTCTCATAAAAACGAGGCATATCTGACATAGCAACCAAGACATTTCGAAGATCCCCAGGTGGTGTCAATTTTTGGATGTTCTTCCGCAATTCACCTGAGCTACCGCCATCATCTGCAACAGTTACAATGGCAGTGATCTCGACCGGTTTCTTTCTTAGACTATCGAGAATAACAGAAATCCCTGTCCCTCCTCCAATAACGGTTACTTTCGGTTTTCTCATGAGCGATTCACCGTTTCTTTCCGTCTGTCCTTGTCTCTATGACTGCAATTGACCTGCCAATTTTTTTCTAAATCATGCGCTAAGCGCTCTGCAAAGGCTACTGAACGGTGTTGACCTCCAGTACAGCCCATGGCGATGGTGAGAACGGATTTACCCTCCCGTTTATAGGACGGTAAAATAGGAACGATTAAGTCATGGAGATGACGGTAAAAGTCCTCTGATTCAGGGTGATCCATGACATAATCATAGACAGCTGGATCTTGACCGGTTAAATTCCGAAGTTCCAATTTGTAGTAGGGGTTTGGAAGGAAACGCACGTCAAAGACAAGGTCAGCATCGATCGGAAGGCCATATTTAAACCCAAATGACATGACCTCAACCCGAAAATCTGGCTGATTATCTTGACTGGCAAATTGTTCTGCGATCGTTTTTCTCAAATTACGAGGTGTCAACTCAGTCGTATCCACCACATTTTGACTGATATTTTTTAAAGGGGACAAGAGTTCGCGCTCTAGGGTAATCCCATCTAAGACACGGCCATCTGCCGCTAATGGATGGCTACGACGGGTTTCCTTGTATCGTGCTACCAACTCACTGTCAGTGGCATCCAAGAACAAGACCTTGAAATCCAGGTCTTCTTGATTGTCCAATTCATCCAAAATGGTGCGAATTTCATTGAAAAAAGAACGGCTCCGCATATCCACAACAACGGCTAATTTATTGTTATCGGGACTGTGGCGCATGAGCTCAATAAATTTCAGCAAGAGCGCCGGTGGCATATTATCGATGGTAAAGTAACCCAAATCCTCAAACGATTGGATGGCGACGGTCTTACCCGCACCGCTCATCCCTGTTACCATGACCAGTTGAATCTTACTTTCTGTCATTTTCTCCTCCCATAAATAAAACAGAGTGGCCTACAGTTTCCTGCTCTCCACTCTGTCTTTTTGTCTTTGAATGGTTATTAGGCCTTAATTTCCGCAATAACTTCAATTTCAACCTTCACATCACGTGGCAGGCGTGCTACTTCAACAGCAGATCGAGCTGGAAACTCTGTAGTAAAGACTGTTTTATAGACCTCATTAAAAGGTACAAAGTCATTCATATCACTTAAGAAACAAGTGGTTTTCACCACATGGTCGAAGTCTGTCCCAGCTTCTTCCAAAATAGCCCCAATGTTCTTTAAGACTTGTTCTGTTTGTTCTTGGATGGTTTCGCCAATGATTTCGCCAGTTTCAGGTGACAAGGGAACTTGTCCACTTGCAAAGAGAAGATTGCCTACGATTTTCCCTTGAACATAAGGTCCAATTGCTGCGGGTGCTTTATCTGTATGAATTGTTTTTGCCATAGTATTCTCCAAGTCTATTTACTTCTGCTGGTTTTCTTTTGCTAATTTTTCCCTTTGTAAGCGCAATTTCCGCTTAGGATTTAGCGTATTAAAAAGTTCTTCTAGTTTTTCAGCATTCCAAACATCGGCTGCTGAAACAAAATTTCCATTTTCATCTCGAAAAGATATTGGTTTATCTCCCACTGAAAAAGCCTCACTTCTTATTTGGAATCCTTGATCCTCTGGGGATCTATCCTAATCTACAAACTCAAATTCAAATTTACCGATCCGGACAATATCGCCATCTTTTGCCCCACGCGCACGGAGAGCTTCATCAACACCCATGCCACGCAATTGACGAGCAAATTTCATGACCGCTTCATCCCGATCGAAATTCGTCATATTAAAGAGTTTTTCAAGTTTTTCACCAGACAAGACCCAAGCGGCATCGTCATCCCGACTGATGTCAAAGGCTGGCTGGTCTTCATCAAAGCCATAGTAGACTTCTTCTTGAGCCATTTCGTCTTCTGAATACAAGAGGAATTCTGGCGTTTTATCTAACAATTCTGCCGTTGCTTCTAACAAGTTATCCAAACCTTGATGCGCCAAACTAGAGATCGGGAAGATCTGTGGCAGTTCATCAAACTCATCGTAATTGGCTGCCAATTTCTTCTTGAACTCTTTCAAGTTTTCTTGACTTTCTGGCATATCCATTTTATTTGCCACGATAATCTGAGGTCGCTCCATCAAACGAAGATTATAAGTTTCAAGCTCTTTATTGATTTGAACATAATCTTCGTAAGGATCGCGTCCTTCACTGGCTGACATATCAATAACATGCAAGATAACTCGTGTGCGCTCGATGTGGCGAAGGAACTGGGTTCCTAGTCCGACTCCTTGGCTAGCTCCTTCAATCAATCCAGGAAGGTCTGCGACTGCAAAGGATTCACCTGACGGCGTCCGAACCATTCCCAAATTTGGAACGATGGTAGTGAAATGATAAGCTCCAATCTTTGGTTTGGCTGAAGTGATGACACTAAGAAGGGTAGATTTCCCAACAGAAGGGAAGCCAACCAAACCAACGTCTGCCAAGACTTTGAGTTCTAATTCGAGTTCGCGCTCCTGGCCAGGTTCCCCGTTCTCAGAAATCTCTGGAGCTGGATTCTTTGGAGTAGCAAAACGAATATTTCCACGTCCGCCACGGCCACCGTGGGCGACAATGTACTCTTGTCCATTTTCAACTAGGTCTGTAATGACCTTGCCAGTCTCAGCATCTCGGACGGTCGTTCCTTGAGGGACTCGTACATAGAGATCTTCTGCTCCCCGTCCGTGCATCCCTTTGGTCATTCCTTTTTCCCCATTTTGGGCTTTGAAATGCCGATTATAACGGAAGTCCATCAAGGTGCGCAAGCCTTCGTCTACTACGAAGATGACATTGCCACCACGACCTCCATCACCACCCCAAGGTCCGCCATTAGGGACATATTTTTCGCGGCGAAAAGCCACCATGCCATCGCCGCCATTTCCAGCCTTGACCTTAATCTTGGCTGTATCTAAAAACATACTCATAAATAGATGATTTCCTTTATTTCTGTGTGCGTCTTAGTAAGAAAGAGCACCAATTGCGGTTGCAAAGATTGCACCAACCGTTACAATCAACATAATCACAATGACCACCATCGTGATCATTTCAAATGGTGTTTTTTTACGTTTTCCGTTATCTCCAAAAGCCACTTCTAATACCTCGATTACTATAAATTCATTAGCCCTATTTTACCACGAAATAGGGGATTTTTCAAATCGAGCCTACACAAAAAGACCAGACAGAAGTCTGATCTTTCATTGATCATATTAAGAATCTTTTCTTACACGTAAAACACCAACCGATAGAATTGCTAGGAAGACACCCATGATAAGAACCACCGGTGTCATCTTTTCACCTGTACTTGGAAGAACTTTTTTCTTACCAGGTTTTGGGGCTTCTTCTTTAACAGAAGATGAAGATGATTTCAATGAAGAACTTGATGTGGATGTTGAGTTCGATGTAGAACTGGAACTCGTTGAAGATGATGAACTTGATGAAGAACTAGAACTCGTTGAAGATGATGAGCTTGATGAAGAACTAGAACTTGATGAGGAGGTTGAGCTAGGTGTCGGTGGCGTTTGATCTTTCTCACCTAATCCTTCGCCAGATCCTGTTTCCAATCGCACTTCACGGGTTAAACTACGCGGTGCTGGGAAATTGGTTGCCGTCCATGTTAACGTATTATGGACAATATCGCCTACTTTCGTTCCAGGTGCCACTTTTGTAGAATATTCAATATACATTGGCCAATTGTAGTTATCACCAAATTCAATTGTAAAACCAGTGGTCTTTCCATCTGCATTCTTATTGAAAACAGCTTTTTTAGTAAAGTTATCTAGAACTGGGAGACTTAATATCTGAGCTTCGTTCTTAATCCCACCTTGTACAGGAGCATAACGAACAGCGCGTAAGCTACCTTCAACCAATGTTAAGCCATCTCCGAATTGGTCTTTAATGACCATTCCACGAAGCATATCTTGGCGAGCATTTAAGAGAATCCGCCATTTGATAATGGTTGGATCAGACTTATCTTGGTAGCCATATTTCATCTCATAGTCTCCAGCTTCCCCATCTGTCTTTTCATAATTCAATGAAAAATCCGTATTTCCAAGTTTAAATTGGATTGGGGAGGTTTTAGTGACCGCTTCGGAATCTACTTTTACATCAAAATGCAAGGCAACTCGTTTGTTGAGTGGATGAGATGCGAAATAATCATTAAAGGTAACGGTCACTGTTTTCTTAGCTGTATCAACGACAGCTTTCCCAACCGTCTGACCATTTGATTGACCTTCCTCAAGAACATTGAATTCCAATGCTGTGTAGAGGGCTAATTCTTTTGGCAAACTAAGAGTTAAGGTATCCCCAGCTTGAATAGTTTGCGAATCTGGAAAGGCTAAATAAATACTTGCTGACAATTTTTCATTTGTCAACACCTTGCTCCCATTTGTTAGCGTGTTACCATCTTTCGTTAGACGTGCTGTCTGTGTATATGATGAGACTTCTGCAGCATGAATTGTTTTAGTCAAACCAACTGTGAATAGAATCGTTAGCACTAAGGCAAGTGCCCATACAATTTGACGAACCTGTTTCATATATACCTCCTCTGCTCGCCTATTTGCGAGCCATGTTTTTTACAAGGTTAAAGTCCGATTTCTGCTTGGACAACTGTAGCAATGGTATCCACATAGTAGTCCACTTCTTCATGGGTTGGTGCTTCTGCCATCACACGAAGGAGGGGTTCCGTTCCACTTGGGCGCACGAGGATGCGACCATTTCCTGCCATTTCTGCCTCCATTTTTTCAATGATTTCACGAATGGCAGGCACTTCCATCGCCTTGTCTTTCATGCTATTTTCAACCCGGATATTGACGAGTTTTTGTGGATAAATGGTTACTTCAGCAGCCAATTCAGATAATTTCTTGCCAGTTTCTTGCATAATTTTAGTCAATTGAACGCCTGTTAATTGACCATCACCAGTTGTGTTGTAATCCATGATGACTACGTGACCAGATTGTTCACCACCAAGATTGTAACCAGACTTGCGCATTTCTTCGACCACATAACGGTCTCCAACAGCTGTGATTTCTTTTTGAATTCCCTTCGCATCTAATGCCTTGTGGAAGCCGAGATTGGACATGACGGTTGTGACGATCGTATTTTTTTCGAGCAAGCCCTTGCTTGAAAGATAAGAACCGATGATGTACATGATCTTATCGCCGTCTACGATCTCTCCATTTTCATCCACAGCAATCAAGCGATCGCTGTCTCCGTCAAAGGCAAGACCAATCGCTGCACCTACTTCTTTGACTTTCTCTTGCAAATGCTCTGGGTGAGTAGAACCAACCCCATCATTGATGTTCAAACCATCTGGGTTTTCACCGATGACAGTCAATTGAGCTCCCAAATCTGCAAAGATTTGGCGGGCACTAGTAGAGGCTGCACCATTTGCTGTATCTAAGACTACGTGCATGCCCTCGAGTTGAATGCCTGTCGATACAAGGAATTCTTGATACTTACGCAAGCCTTCTGGATATTCCATGACCGTTCCTAAACCTTGGGCACTTGGACGTGGAAGGGTATCTTCAGCAGCATCAAGCAAGGCTTCAATTTCAAGCTCGCGATCGTCATCCAATTTGAAGCCATCACCACCAAAGAATTTGATGCCATTGTCCAAGGCTGGATTGTGGCTAGCAGAAATCATAACGCCGGCGCTGGCTTTTCCCGTACGAACTAGATAAGCAACACCTGGCGTTGCAATCACACCCAACTTGTAGACGCGAATTCCAACAGATAAGAGCCCAGCAATTAAGGCATGCTCTAACATTTCACCAGAAATACGCGTATCACGTCCAACAAATACCAAGGGTGTTTCTTCTTCATGTTGGCTCAACACATAGCCACCGAAACGGCCTAGTTTAAAAGCCAATTCTGGCGTTAATTCTACATTTGCTTCTCCACGGACACCGTCCGTTCCAAAATATTTACCCATTCTTCATTACCTTTTTTACTTTCTAATTACTTGAACTGGAAGAGGTCGACGACGAACTGCTAGAGCTTGACGTAGACGAGCTAGTCTTTGTGGTTACTTTAATCCGTGTTTCACTCGGATTTACCAGACCTGGTAGAACATTTCCTTGGGCATCTACTGCATTTAAGGAAATGGTTCCGCTATAATTTCCACTAATGATTTCACTGGATGGGAAGACAGCTTCGACATGATCAATGCGACTCAAGGTTTCTTGATCGCTGGTCACTTCTACCTTGGTGGTTTCAAGAGTAATATCCGATACCGTTATTCCATCTACAATTTGATTGTCCGGGATCGTGGCCCTGACCGCAAACGATTTTTTGGCTTTCTTCCCGATTTTTACAGAAACTTTTTGAGGCTCTACGGTTGCGGTCAAACCAGCCGGAAGATCTTCCACAATCAACGGCACTTCAACGGTACCTTCCTTGGCCTTACGAAGATCTGCTACCACACGAAACTTCCGAGTGCCCGGTTGCATCTCACTAGCAAGAGCAACCCGGTTTGAACCTTTCAGAAAGACCGTTAGCTCTGATGTCAACCCACTGACAAAGTATGTCTTGTCATTATACTTGGCATCAATTGGAATATTGGTCAAGGTATTGGTGTAGGTCTCTGAGCTGACTTGTCTAGCGCTACTATTATTTTGAAAATTAAAGGAAGACGCATTGATAAACAAGATAAAGGACAATAAGACGGAGGCGAAAACATAAAGAAATTCTTTTTTCGATCTCATTTTGTCACCCTCCCAAATAGACGCTCTTTCCAACTAATCGTTTTATTCTCTTCAGGAACCAAGAAGGCTCTCAATTCTGATTCGAACTCTTCTAAAGTTAAATCGTGTCGGAAGGTTCCATTGTAGGTCACAGAGACCCCACCCGTTTCTTCTGATACCACAAAGGTAAAGGCATCCGAAACTTCAGATAAACCAATGGCTGCGCGGTGACGCGTTCCGAACTCTTTTGAAATTCCAGTATTTTCGGTCAAGGGCAGGTAGGCACAAGAAACAGCGATTTTATCATTGCGGACAATGACGGCTCCATCATGCAAGGGAGTATTAGGAATGAAGATATTAATCAGCAATTCTCCTGAAATTTCTGCATCTAGAGGAATCCCTGTGGAAATATATTCCTGAAGGGTTCTGGCTCCTTGAATGGCTACCAAGGCACCAATCTTACGTGGGCTCATATAAGCTACTGCCTTGACATAGGCCTGCACCATCTTCTCTTCCTGACTGACTTCACTCGTCGTAAAGAATTCTGTCGCTCGACCCAGACGTTCTAAACCAATCCGAATCTCAGGGGAGAAAATCACAACCAGGGCAATAACCCCATAGGTAATGACTTGATTGATCAGCCATGAAATAGTCGTGAGACCTAAGAAATTGGCTAAAAACTGCATCAAGAAAAAGATAATAACTCCACGAACCAAAATCATGATCTTGGTCCCAACGATGGCCTTGATCAAAAAATACAACAACCAAGCCACCAGGGCAATATCGATGATATTGATAATAATACTCCACCAATTCGGGAACAAACTGGTCCAAAATTGTGGATTTGTAAACTGTTGAATATTCATATTCTCATACCTACCACTTCTCTAAAAGACATCATCCTATTATAACACGTTTCAACAGATTTTTCTGTAACCTTCTGACGCTTTTTATGATAAAATATGATTTATGAAGATAAATACAACCTTGGGCCTTCTGGCAGGAAAGCTTTCCGGCTCTATTCTAGAAAAAATGGGGCGGGGATCAACCCTACCAGGTAAAGTAGCCCTCAAATTTGATAAAGATATTCTCAGTCAACTGGCAAAAAACTATGAGATTGTTGTGATTACAGGGACAAATGGGAAAACCCTGACCACTGCGCTGACCGTAGGTATTCTCCAAGAAGCTTTCGGACCGATTTTAACCAATCCAAGCGGGGCCAATATGATCTCTGGGATTACAACGACCTTCTTACGGGCTAAGCGTTCGAAATCAAATCGACCGATCGCGGTACTTGAAATTGACGAGGCCAGCCTCTCTCGGATTTGTGATTATATCCAGCCCAGCCTTTTTGTGGTCACCAATATTTTCCGGGATCAGATGGACCGCTATGGAGAGATCTATACGACCTACCAAATGATTTTGGATGCCATTCACAAGGTCCCAACTGCGACGGTTCTGTTAAATGGAGATAGTCCGCTATTTAATAGTCAGACCTTATCCAATCCGATCCAATATTATGGATTTGATACAGAAAAATCAGAGCCACAACTAGCCCATTACAATACGGAAGGAATCCTGTGCCCGCATTGCCACAACATCCTCAAGTACAAGCTCAATACCTATGCTAACCTGGGAGATTATATCTGTGAACACTGTGGTTTCCACCGGCCACCACTGACCTATGCCGTATCGGATCTCCTCTCTTTAACCCATCGATCTTCCAACTTCCGGATCCAAGGGCAAGACTACCACATCAATATCGGTGGTCTCTACAACATCTACAATGCCTTAGCAGCTGTCTCTGTTGCCGGATTCTTTGGAGTGCAACCTGAAGTCATTAAGCAAGGATTTGATCGCAGTCGCGCTGTCTTTGGTCGTCAGGAAACCTTTAAGATTGGGGATAAGGAATGTACCTTGGTCCTGATCAAAAATCCGGTTGGTGCGACCCAAGCCATTGAAATGATCAAACTAGCCCCTTATTCCTTTAGCTTGTCGGTCCTCCTCAATGCCAATTATGCAGACGGAATCGATACGAGCTGGATTTGGGATGCAGATTTCGAGCAAATCACCCAAATGGACATTCCAGAGATCAACGCTGGCGGAGTGCGCCACTCTGAGATTGCTCGACGACTTCGGGTCACTGGCTATCCTGCAGAAAAGATCACAGAAATGGCTGATTTAAAAGAGGTCTTCCAACGCATCAAGCAACAGGAAACCCCTCACGCTTACATTTTAGCTACCTATACAGCCATGCTAGAATTCCGTGAACTCTTGGCCCAAGAACACCTGATTGAAAAGGAGATGCACTAATGACTTATACTTCTCTAGAATCTTCTGATCAGGCACAGTATCCTTACAGCCTGCGCATTGCCCATCTCTACGGCAACTTAATGAATACCTACGGGGACAATGGGAATATCCTCATGCTCAAGTACGTTGCGGAAAAACTTGG
>JAWGXY010000061.1:0-11550 GCA_032572035.1 Streptococcus parasanguinis | reverse complement strand
GCTGATTTCATCAGCTTTTACAGCCCTACTCAACTGTGCGGAGGTGGGACGACGAAATCGAATTCTAACGAATTACCGATTTCTGTCCCACTCTCTTTTAAAATACTGTATTAGCTAAAGAGAGCTTTGTACGTTCTAACTTAAAACAAGCTATAAGAAATGTAAAACGCAATAAAGAAAACAATGATCGCAATCATGTATTGAACTGGCTTAGGTAGGTTATTCAATTTATCCATGAATTCTTTCATTGTTTGACCTCCTTATTGTTTGATTTTCTTATAATTAGTGTAGCATGAAATAAGTCGCAAAACAATAGGTAATATGAGTGTTTTTGTTAAGATATAAAATCCTTTTCAAATTATTTTGATCAGTTAATCTATTACTAAATAAAGATAAGATAGATTGTAAATAACTTTAGAAAATAACGGGCCAGAATTTGACACTTTTTTCACAAAGGAGTATACTGTTAGCATAGTTTTGGAAGGAACTTATATTAGATTCACCCAAAACTGACTGTCAACCTTTGCTGTTCTTCTATGAACGTTTGCTGGTATCGGGGATACCAAGGAGGAATCATATGTCTAAAGTAGCTATTGTCACAGGTGCAGGTCAAGGGATCGGTTTTGCGATTGCAAAACGATTGGTACAAGATGGCTTCAAGGTCGGAGTCTTAGACTACAATGCTGAAACAGCAGAAAAAGCAGTAGCTGAGTTATCAGCAGAAAATGCTTTTGCAGTTGTTGCGGATGTCTCTAAACAAGCTGAAGTGGCTGCAGCTTTCCAAAAAGTTGTGGATCATTTCGGAGACTTAAACGTCGTTGTTAACAACGCTGGTGTTGCACCAACTACACCACTTGATACGATTACAGAAGAACAATTTGAACGTACTTTTGCCATCAACGTTGGTGGTGTCATCTGGGGTGCTCAAGCTGCACAAGCTCAATTCAAAGCGCTTGGCCATGGCGGAAAAATCATCAATGCAACTTCACAAGCAGGTGTCGTTGGTAACCCTAATCTGACTGTCTATGGTGGTACTAAATTCGCTGTTCGTGGAATCACGCAAACATTGGCACGTGACTTGGCAGATTCAGGCATCACTGTCAATGCGTATGCACCTGGTATCGTTAAGACTCCAATGATGTTTGACATTGCTCATGAAGTAGGTAAGAACGCAGGTAAAGATGACGAATGGGGTATGCAAACATTCGCTAAAGATATCACTTTGAAACGTCTTTCTGAACCAGAAGATGTAGCAGCAGCGGTCAGCTTCCTTGCTGGACCTGATTCAAACTACATCACAGGCCAAACCATTATCGTGGATGGTGGAATGCAGTTCCATTAAGATGAAAAAAAGAGGTGGGATCAACATCCTAACCTCTTATTTTTTATGCTATTTCGTTAATACAATGGTATCAGAAGGATCGCGATCGTCATCTTCAATAGTGAGTTGGTTACCTTCTAGTTTGTAAAATTTGAGATCATCCCCTACAGTAAGAGTATGATTGTCAGCGTGAATGGTTACAGGCTTGCTTTCTTTCTCGCCATCACTTTCAACCTCTTCCCATGTGCCAGTTGTACCAGAGAGGGTCAAAGTGATCTGATCAGTTTCATCAGTCCCTTTGTATGTACCATCAAGATTTTCACCCTGGCTAGCAGTTTGAGAATCCTTAGAGTTTGAAGCGCTTGATGCGATCTGTTGTGAACTAGCAGAGCTTGCAGGTGTTTGAGCTGTCTGGTTCGAGCAGGCTGCTAAAAGACCAAGAACTGCCAGTGAGGCAAGAGAAAGTGTGAATTTATTGGACAATGTCATAGGCTTGTCTCCTTTCTTTGATACCCAAAGTATAGCAAAGGAAGAAGGAGAACTCAATGAAAATGACTTTTCTGAAAGAGAATGAATCCCTCAGTTAGCATGAAAACATTAGAAGATGTAGTTTCTGACACGATTAGAATAAGAATGGCGAAAAAATGTAACCGTTTTCGGTTGACATTCTATCTGCTAATTAGTATAATGGGTGTGGAATAATATAAAAGGCAATGAGGCCTATGATTGCAATGGCGCAACCGTTTCAAATCATAGGTCCTTTATTGCCTTTTTTCTAATTAAATTTTATTTTGGAGGTTTTCTTATGAAGAAACATCGTCTCTTTTTCGTTTGTGGTTTAGCCTTATTTATGGTTGGGTGCCAGGCTTCTCAGTCATCCAAAACAACAGAGCCTAGTAAAGCTAAACAAGAAACAAGTGTTTCTAAGGAAGATCAAGTACTCAATCGTGGTCAGTGGGAGGATAAGCTATATAAGAAATTAAGCAATGTCATTAAAGATAATGGTAAATCTAGCTCTAAATATGATGAATCAGCAAAACCATATGCTGTATTTGACTGGGATAACACAACCGTCATCAATGATATCGGTGAAGCAACCTTCACTTATCAGATCGAAAACTTGGAATTTAAGATGACGCCAGAAGAGTTGGATAAGGCCATTCGGACCAATATTCCAGAAGACAACTTCAAAGAAGAACATAACAATAAAGAAGGAAATCCAGTTAATATAGATAAGATCGCCAAGGATATCGTATCTGATTATACTGTTATTTATAATGAATACAAAGGTTTTAAAGGATCTAAGAGCCTCGAAGAAGTAAAACAATTAGACGAATATAAAGATTTCAGTGCTAAGCTACGTTATCTATATGAAGCCATCGGTGGAACTTTCAGCTCAGATATTTCTTATCCTTGGGTAACTTACTTGTTTACTGGTATGACATCTAAAGAAGTTCAAGCGGTATCGGAAAAATCAATTGAACGTGCTTTGAAAGAAGATTTGGTTTATGAAACATGGGAAAGCCCAGAAAGCTTGAAGGGTGAAGCTGGTCAAGTAGAAATCAAATTTAAACGTGGTGTTCGCGCAGTAAAAGAGATGCAAAATCTTTATAAGACTCTACAAGATAACGGCATTGATGTTTATGTTGTCTCTGCTTCCTTCCGTGATGTCATTGTTCCTTTTGCTACTAAGGAAAAATTTGGATATAATATTACTGAAGACCATGTCTATGGAATGGAACTTGTAAAAAATGATTCTGGTGTCATTCAATCAGAATACAATAACGACTACTTCCAAACACAAGGTGAAGGAAAAACAAAAACAATCAAGAAGTTCATTGCAGATAAACATGGGAACCAAGATCCTATTCTAATTGCTGGCGATAGTAATGGGGACTATGCAATGTTGAAAGATTTTGAAGGATTACAGATGGGAATCATCTTTAACCTATTACGGGATCCATCCAAAGGAATTGGTTTACTTTCACAGACTGCAGTAGATACATATGATAGCAAGGATGCTAAATACTTCCTACAAGGTCGTGATGAAAACAAGGGTGTTTTGGTCAAGAGCCGTGAAACGACCAAGTTAGGAACGGATGAGGCACAATTAATTAAAAAATAGGGGAGATTTATGAAGAAAATCATGTTTGTTGGTTCAGTGGGAGTAGGGAAAACAACTCTGACCCAACGATTAAAAGGATTAGATATTGAGTATTTTAAAACGCAGGCTGTTCAATTCCACGATAGTATTATTGATACGCCAGGAGAATTTTTACAACACAGACGCTATTACAATGCGTTAACAGTGACTGCAGCAGAAGCTGAAATCATTGGACTCTTAATTGCAGGGAATTCAACCATGCAAACTTTTCCTCAAGGATTTTCTTCATTATTTACCCAAGATGTGATTGGAATCATTAGCAAGATTGATTTAGTCGACTCAGAGGAGCAATTAGAATTTGCACGCAAACAATTGTTAGATGCGGGTGTAACAAGGATTTTTGAGATTTCTTCTACTGAGAATACTGGAATCGATGCTTTAAAAGACTTTCTTGAGACTGAGTAAACATGATATAATCTAAGTGGACTATTTTAGCTTTCAAGAAGGAGATGTGTATGATTGTTGAACATGGAGGGAATGGACGTCTATTAGCTGAAAAGAATGGAAACTCTTCTGAAAAGTGGATTGATTTTAGTGCCAACATCAATCCTCTTGGAGTTTCCGAAAACCTCCGCAAAGTCTTAGTGGAGAGCATTGATAGAATTACAGAGTACCCAGATATCAAAAACCAATATGAAAAAGATTTACTTAGAGACCATCACGGTAATCATGATCTAGAAATTCTTTTGTCAAATGGTGCGGTAGGTTTATTTTATGAGTTAGCTCAGATCTTAAAACCCAAGAGATTACTGATTTTAAGTCCAACCTTTATGGAATATGAAAAGGCTTTTTATCAAGAAGGGACAGAAATTATTTATCATCATTTAACATCTCCTAATTTTGTTTGGACAGTGAAAGATCTTTTATCAGACATGGATCATTTGAAAGCAGGAGATGTTGTCTTATTATGTAATCCCAATAATCCAACTGGATCTGTTGTTCCAGTTAGTCAATTGCTAGAAATTGCGAAAAAATTACTGGAACGGAATATTCATTTTATTCTAGATGAAGCTTTTATTGACTTTTTAGAAGACGAGGAAAAGTATAGTTTTGTTCCATATTTGAGTGAGTTTACAAATACAATTGTTGTTCGATCTCTAACCAAGTTTTATGCGATTCCAGGATTACGATTAGGATACGCCCTTGGTAAACATCCATGCTTAACAAAGATTAATGAACGTAGGGCTCCGTGGACAATTAATGCACTGGCTCTTCAAGCTTTGCCTGTGATTTTAAAGGATCAGGATTATCAAGCTCAGACTCTAAAATGGTTACAAGAGGAAAAAGACTTCCTGTATCGTTCTTTGGAAACTTTTTCTGCATTAACTGTTTTAAAACCAAGTGTTAATTATATCTTTTTTAAGTATACGGGGTCTAAGAATTTACGTGAAGAATTATGGCGCTATAACATTTTTATCCGCTCCTGTTCCAACTACCGTAATTTAAGTAGTGATTACTACCGCGTTGCAATTCGTAGCAGAGAAGAGAATACCTGTTTATTAGTCGCCTTGAAAGCGATTCTTGGAGGACATGAGTAGTGGAAGGGACAATGATAGCATCTTGTCCAGGATCTTGTGGAGAATTATTCCAATGTGTTGTAGATGGTCGTGAATTTTTGATGTCTTATGGCATTGAAAAGAAAAGCCAAGTATTAATTGGCCCTCAAACAGGTGTAGTAGGAGAAGAGTTGCGTCCTAAAATGCTGCGAGTTATAAATGAATTAACAGATCAGATAGATTTCGACTTCTCTTTTCAAACAGATATCTCTGTTGGAAAGGGATATTCTAGTAGTACAGCGGATATGCTGTCAATTTTAGGTGCTTATTTTTCTTGCAAACAAAAGGAAGTGTCAGTCCCTCTGTTAACGAGCTTATGTTCTAAGATTGAACCAAGCGATTCCGTCGGTTTTTCAGACTGGACTGTGATGAATCCTCTTGACGGTGCGATCAAATGGCAGACAAAATGGAAACCGAATCTTTATGTGTACATTCTAGAGCCAGATCAAATCGTCGATACAACGAGTTTCATAAGAATGACAGATAGTCCCTTGTATCCTGCTAAGCAATCAAAGAAATTGCTGATTGATTTTAAAACTGCCTGTGACAAACAAAATGTGAAGCTATTAGGTAAGTTGGCGACTACAAGTGCCTTGTTAAATAACAAACGGTTGCCCAAACCCTATTTAGAAGAAATTATAGAAATTACAACAGAATTAGGTTTACTAGGAGTAAATGTTGCTCATAGTGGTAGCATCGTTGGTATTCTGTTGACTCAAGATCAGCTGATTCACTTGAATAAGTTAGAAGAACGACTTTCCCAACATCCTCTGGCAAGCTATTATTCTATAAGGAATCTAAGCAAAATTATATATGATGGGCTAAAAGTGAAGAAGGTGGAGGAAATCTGTGGATAGACAAGATGAATTAAATCAAATCCTAAAAAATATTGTACCGATTGATGCTAAAGCATTAGAAGAGGGAAAAAACTATTGTGATCGATTAGCGAAACCTCTAGGTGCATTAGGAAAAATGGAAAAAATGTATGCTAGATTACATGCGATGTTCCCTGACAATATCCAGTTGACGAAGAAAATGGTCATGATTTATGTAGCGGATAATGGAGTTTGCGATGAAGGAATCTCCTCAAACCCTATCGAAACAACATTTATTGTAGCCAATAATATTAGAAATGGGAAAGCAGGGGTGGCTAATATTGCTGAATATGCGGGTTCAGATATTTGCGTCATTGATATTGGTTGTAAAAGCCCAATCTATCCTGATAATCCAGACCATATTCTAAATGGAACACGAAATATGCTAAAGGAACCTGCCATGACTCGTCAGGAGGCCCTAGAAGCGATTTTGGTTGGGTATAGAAGAACTGTTGAATTGATTAATCAGGGCTATACCTTATTTGGGACTGGTGAGATGGGGGTTGGAAATACCACGACATCCGCAGCAGTTATTGCCGCAACTTTGGGGCTCCCTGCACAAGAGGTGACGGGATATGGAGCGGGTGTTACGGAAAAGATGAAGGCTCATAAAACAGCAGTTATCCAAGAAGCAGTAACCAATCATGCACCTTATAGTGATATGATTGATCTGGTTTCAAAAGTTGGTGGGCTGGATATGTTGGGAATGGTTGGCACCTATCTAGCATGTGCCCAACATCAACTGCCTTGTGTCATAGATGGACTGATTTCTTTAACGGGACTCTTGATAGCTTCTCAATTAAAGAAAGAGGTTTTAGATTATTGCTTCCCATCGCATTGTTCAACAGAACCAGGATATCGAATCGTTTCTGACTACTTAGGATTATCCCCTATGCTTCAAATGGATATGCGTTTAGGAGAAGGTTCTGGCTGTCCTTTAGCTTTCTTTTTAATGGAAAGTTCTGTATATACCATAGAACATATGCCAACTTTTGAAGAAGGAAAATTGGACCGGGATGACTATGTCGATATTAGATAATAGGAATAAAGGAGGAAAATATGCAATTATATACAAAGACCGGTGATAAAGGTCTTACAAAATTAGTAGGTGGTCAAAGTGTTGCAAAGGATTCGGATCGAGTCAATGCATACGGGACTATTGATGAACTAAATACTTGGGTTGGTTATACGATTAGTAAAATGGATCCTGAAGATGAATTGAGAGACGAATTGTATCAGTTACAAAATTATTTGTTTGATTGCGGTTCAGATTTATCTACTCCACATGGTGTTTACCCATATAAAGTGGATGAAAGCCTCATCAAATGGATTGAAGAACGAATTGATACGTATGCGGATATTCCACCAGCTCTGGAAAGATTCATTTTACCTGGCGGTGATGAAATTGCTTCAATGGTTCATGTAGCAAGAACCATTGCGCGTCGTGCAGAACGACATATTGTCGCGACCATGTGGACAAATGAAATTAATAATCAAGTCTTAATTTTTGTGAATCGTTTATCTGACTATTTCTTTGCTCTTGCCAGAGTGATTAATTATCGAAAACACTGTGAGGATATTCCTTATGAAAGAGGAGCAAAAGTGTTTCACAATATTACAAAAGCAGATGTGGAGCGGTGGGCAAAGAAAAATAATAACTAGAATAAAAGCACTACTTCTAATAAAAAAATAGGGGCAGTGCTTTTTTATCTATGTCATAATTTTTTGATTAAAGGTGATAAGAAAAAAAACCTTGTCTTTCCTAAAGGGAAGGACAAGGTTAGAATTCGAAAGCCAGATGTACAACAGTGTACAAATTTCGTGCTAAGCTTCATTGGTTAACAGTAGCTTTCCAAATATTGACTCTGCTTCTTTGCAGATGATGGGAACCCCATCCTTAGAAAATGATACGTACTCATACGTAGAGTCAATAGGGGAAAGCACTATTTTGGTGTATTTCCTAACTGACATCACCACCTTACATCGAGGCGTGAAATCTACTAAAATTTAAGAATAAAGACCTGACTTAAAGCTAAGCTTATCACAGTGGCGGGACCGTGTTGGATTTTCACCAAACTTCCATACTCTTAAAAGTACCAAAATCATTTCTAGTAATTTAATGATAGCACGTTCTAGAAGAATCTGCAAGTATTATGATCAAAAAAAAAAATATATGTTTTTTCTTTTGCGTTGTAAGCGTTTTTATGTTATACTTTTTGTAAAGTACAAGGACGTACAATTTTAAGCAATGAAGCTATATGAAATATGCCAAAATTTATACTATTTGGTAGTGTTTCATGTGGCTTCTTTTTATGTTGTTTTAAGAGTTTCAAATGATAAAGGGGGTAAAATAAAATAAGAAACTCTGATAAGAAAGGAGAAAGAATGTATAATATTTACTACAAAACTAAAATTTTTGTCGGCAAAGGTGCTTTGGCCCAATTAGAAAACTATCATAACAAAACCATATTGGTTGTTGCTGATCCGTTTTTAAAAGAATCTGGACAGTTAGATAAAATTCTTGATTATTTAGACGCTAGTAACGATATCATAACCTTTACTGATATTGTTCCAGATCCTCCTATTGATGTTATTGTGGCAGGGATTCACGCGACTGAAGGGAAATCAATCGATATTGTCTTATCTGTCGGTGGGGGATCTGCAATTGATGCATCTAAAGCAATGTATTACTTTGCGAAGAAACAAGGGATTTTTACTGATGTGGAATTGATCTCTATCCCAACTACTAGCGGAACAGGTTCTGAAGTGACAAGTTTCGCAGTTATTACTGATGCTGAGAAAGGACAAAAGTATCCGATCGTAGATTGGGATATTCTACCGGATATCGCTATATTAGATTCCAATTTGGTGGAAACACTACCAGCTAATATTACAGCAGATACTGGTATGGATGTATTAACACATGCGATTGAGGCCTATGTTTCAAATAAAGCAACTGATTTTTCTGATGCTTTGGCTGAAAAAGCTATCAAATTAGTATTTGAATACTTGCCTCGTGCATACAAAAATGGACATGATTTAGAAGCACGTGAAAAAATGCATGTAGCCTCTACTTTGGCAGGAATGGCCTTCAACTCAGCTTCATTGGGGATTAATCATAGTATCGCCCATGCAGCTGGAGCTAAATTCCATATTCCTCATGGACGACTTAATAGCATCTTAATGCCACATATTATCCAGTATAATGCGAATGTGGCAACGACCGGTACCCGTGCTGGTAATTTGAATAAAGAAACTGCTGAAAGATATCAACAGATTGCTCGTTTATTAGGGTTGAGTGCTTCTACACCTATTCTAGGTGTAAGACAATTAGTGGATGCTGTTCGAAAACTTCAAAAGAAATTAGATCATCCGACTTCTTTAAGATCTTACGGAGTGGGAGTGGATGATTTTAATGCTCATAAACGTGAGATTGCAGAAGCTGCTTTATTGGATAAGTGTACGATTACAAATCCGAGAGTCCCTACAGTTGAAGAATTATTGAAGGTTTTAGAACAAGCTTTCTAAAAAAGTCATTTTAAATTAACAAAAATAAAGTATAAAGTCTTATTAATATAGTAGAAATGAATCTGCTAGTGAAAATTAAAATAGACATGTGAGTTCAGATTTTTTTATGAATATATGTATAATAAAAGTTCACATGATTAATTGTAATTTTTAAATTTATTTTGTTTAATATAGGCTTACTTTTATAATTTTTTAAAAGCACTAATAAGTTGTCTTGTATTGGTTTTGCATAGTACATAATTAGATATTAATGGTTCTATATTTTATAATCAATTATTTCAAATAGTTAAATTAACATACAAAAAATTAAAAGGATTAAAAAAATTTCCCTCAAATTTAAGATCTTTAATTTGACACTGTTATGTAATAATTTAATTAATAAATTTTATTGAAAGCGAATACTAAATATAGTATAATCAAATTATTTAGAATTATATTTATTGTAAAACCAATCCAGAGGTGATAATAAATGTCAGAAAAACAAAGAATGATTCAGGAATACGTTCCTGGTAAACAAGTCACATTAGCACATTTAATTGCTAGTCCTGATCCTGTTATTTTTGAAAAATTGGGGTTACAGACTGATTTTCGTGATGCTATTGGGATATTGACCATCACTCCAAGTGAGGCTGCAATTATTGCTGTGGATATAGCTACTAAAGCAGCTGGTGTACAGATTGGTTTTGTGGATCGATTTAGCGGATCTGTTGTAATGACAGGGGATGTTGCGTCAGTAGATGCATCACTCCACGCAGTATTAAATGGTTTAGAAGAGATTCTAGGCTTTTCAAGTACAGTTGTAACAAGAACATAATTTCATATGAGGGATGGAGTTTATGAAAGGCAGAATACTAATTTGTGATGATGATCCGATTATTCGCTTAGATATCAAACAAATTTTAGAACAGTCAGATTATGAAGTGGCTGCAGAAGCAAGTGATGGTTTTGAAGCTATTGAACTTTGTCAAAAACACTTTTTCGATCTAGTGATAATGGATATTAAATTACCGTTATTAGATGGTTTATCAGCAGGTAAAAAAATATTAGATGATGAATTAGCATACGGTGTGATAATTCTCTCTGCTTATAATGATGACCATTATATCAAAAAGGCAAGTTTAACTGGTGCTAGTGCTTACTTGGTAAAACCGTTGGATGCAAAGTCTTTAATTCCTACAATAGCAGTTTGTATAGAGAAAGGACGGCAACAGCAATTACTTTCGAAGGAATTAATTAAAATTAGTAAGAAGCTCGATGATCGAATTGTTTTAGAAAAGGCTAAAGGACTTTTGATGACGAGAGATAATCTTACGGAACCGGAGGCTTTTAAACAGATTCGGACAATCAGTATGCAAAAGCGTGTTCCAATGATTGAAATTGCAAAGTTGCTGTTATTGAATAATGAAGTACAATAATCAGATAAAGAAATTTTGCGAGGATAAAACAGATCTTAATGAAGCAGATATTGATTATTTGATTCGACAATCAGAGGCAGTTTTATCTAGCAAAGAGTTTATGGATAAGGACGTCTTCATTGATGTAAAAAATATTTATTCTGATCATGCAATTGTCGTTTTTCATAGAAAGCCTCATACAAAAGAGAGCTTGTATGAAAAAACAGTTGTTGGGCAGTCTGCCTTTTTAGAAAATGAACCAGGGGTTCTTCGTACACTTCAAACAGGTGTTCCTTCTGTGGGTCTTCGAGGACAATCGCAAGAAGGAGTTGCAATTGAACAGACTGTTTTTCCAATTATCAGAGGAAAAAAAGTAATTGCTACTTTAATCGTTGAAAGTGATTTTTCAGATAGTTTCTCATCAAGTTTTTCTCTCCAGCATTCAAAAGGTGACCATTCTTATATTTTTCAAGCTCCTTCTGAATCAATCCGAGAAGAAGAGGTATCATTATTAGATTATGTAGAAGATGCAGTATTGGTATTTGATCGAGGAGGATTTTTACTACATTGCAATCAATCAGCGGTTGTCTTATATCGAAGTAAGTTGGGTTACTTAGAAAGTATACAAGGGATGCATTATGATAATCTCTCTTTAGATGGAACAATTTTTTCTGAATTAGTAGAGGATAATTTTTCAAATAGTAATAAAACA
>JAWGXY010000060.1:0-11603 GCA_032572035.1 Streptococcus parasanguinis | reverse complement strand
AACTGGATAAAGAACTGAGGACGAACGACATACATCTTCTCATACTCATGACTGACATCCACAATCCCTGTGTTGAAGTAGTCATTATCGGCTTCTAACATCGATACTAATACAGCATACTCACAGTTTTTTTCTCGACGATCCTTGTCCAACTCTTTGTAGAAGTCTGCATTTTTATGCTTCTTTTCAGTCCCGTCAGCTTCATTTTTCATCTCAAACATAATGGAAATGAATTCCAGCCCATTTTCATCAAAATCACGGAAGATGAAGTCTCCTTTAGAACCACGCGCAGAAATCTTGTTGTCCTTTTCGAAATAGGCATTTGGGAAGGCGAAACTACGAACCTTGTTAAACTCGCTCTCCGCATACTGCTCCAGACTTTCCCCAATAGCTTTTGTAGATTGTTGGGCCTTGAAATTCTTGTAAAACTCAACCTGCTCACTAGCTGCCTTGAGCTGTGCTTCATAGTTTTGTTTCACCGAAGCAAGAGAAAGCTCGTTTTCTTTTTCTTGTAAAAGAAGCTGATTTTTGACCTGATCTCTTTCTTTCTCTAGGTCAGAAAGCGTCTTTTGAAGCTGATTTTCGTGCTCCAAGCGCAAGGTCGCCAGCTGATTCTCAAGTTGTTGAACTTCTTTTTCTTTCTCTAGCAGACTTTGGCTAGCGGTTTGCTCTACTTCCTTTTTCGCCAATTCTTTTTCGGTATCAAACTGTTGAATCTGGTTTTGTAACTGAGCAATTTCTTGGTCCTTCTTAGCTAACTTCTCTTGTTGCTCGTTAAGAGCCTTTTGCTCAGCTAAAGCCAACTCTTGCCGAATTCGCTCATGAATTTCCTTGTCAAACTCAGCTGTCCGTACCTGTGACAAGAGCTCGCTGTATTGACTTTCATTAACTGTAAAAACTTCCCCACAGTTGGGACACTTGATTTCGTTCATAGTATGCCTCTTTCTCTATTCTTAGTATATTATATCATGCCACCTGTAAAATCAAAACCAGCAAACGAGGCTTGCTGGTTTCAACTGAATATTCATTCCTCTATAGAGACTTTTCTGCACTATTCCCAGAAGTTCTTTTCTTAGAACTTTTTCTTGCAGTAACAAATTAGATCCTCAAGGAGATATAGTGCATGTTTATAATCTGAAACAGTGGACTTAGCTTACTGGCTTTAGTTTATTTCTTTTCAATCGGAGCGACACTGGCCAAGAGTTTTTTGAGACCCACTTCTGGGAAGTTGATCTTGAGTTCTTGGGTACTACCACTACCAGATACTTCAAGCACGGTTCCTTCGCCCCACTTCTTGTGAATGGCAATGTCGCCAATGGACCATGCGACGCTTTCTTTGGCGCTAGAACGGTTGCTATTGCCAAAGGGGAGGTTTGATGAAGTCAAAGCACTTGGGGCTGCTTGTCTCTTGCGCTCTTGAAGGGCTTGTGACAGGCTCATTCCTTTTCCAAAGGTCGTTCCGCCTCCATTGCTATAAGAAGCCTTAAAGCTAGTGTTGACTGGACGGGCTAATCCTTGGTAGGTCAATAAATCCGAGCTAATTTCATTGATGAAACGCGTTGGCCGGTTGTAGCTGGTCCGTCCAAAGAGCAAACGTGAGTTGGCATTAGTCAAGAAGAGAACCTTCTCTGCCCGTGTAATCCCTACATAAGCCAGACGACGTTCTTCCTCCAACTCATCTGGATCCTCTGCCGCACGACTAAGAGGAAAGACATTTTCTTCCATTCCAATCAAGAAAACGACTGGGAACTCCAATCCCTTTGCTGCATGAAGAGTCATCAAGGTGACTTCTGAAGTTTCTTGGGCCCCATCATCTGTATCGGCAATCAAAGCCAAATCGTTCAAGAAACGACTCAAGGTTTCCACACCTGATTCGTCTTCGACGGTCTCTCCATTTTCATCAAAATTCTTGGTAACAGATAGGAACTCTTGGATATTCTCGATGCGGGCCTGACTTTCCAAATTTCCCTGATTGGTTAGGGCTGTCATGTAGCCTGTCTTGTCAAGGACTTCTTCGACCAACTCTGTAATGGTCAGCTGGTCCAATCTTTCTCTCAAATCAAGAATGAGATTGGCAAAGTCCCAGATGGCTTGGGCTGCCTTTCCTTTGATGCCAGAGAGCATGATATTGGCTGAAGCATCCAGGAGTGAAGACTCTTGCATTTGGGCAAAGTCACGAATCTTATCCACTGTACCTGGCCCGATTCCCCGCTTAGGTTCATTGATAATGCGCTCAAAACTGATATTGTCACTGAGGTTGGCAATCAAGTTCAGATAAGCAATGACATCCCGAATTTCCTTCCGGCTGTAGAACTTGGTGCCCCCTACCATGGTGTAGGGAATGTTGGACTTGAGTAGCGCTTCTTCAATGGTCCGTGACTGGGCATTGGTCCGGTAGAGAACGGCAAAATCACGGTGTTTGTAGCCAGCTTCGCGACTAAGCTCTTCAATGGTTTTAGCAACAAAGACTGCTTCATCCTGCTCATCATTAGCCCGATAATAGACAATCTCTTCCCCGTCTTCATTTTGTGTCCAGAGATTCTTCGGACGGCGGTGGCGATTGTTTTTGATGACATCATTAGCTGCTTGCAGGATAGTTTTAGTGGAACGATAATTTTCCTCTAACAAAACGACCTTGGCATCAGGATAATCCTTCTCAAAGTCCAGGATATTCTGCATATCTGCTCCCCGCCAACCATAAATAGACTGGTCCGCATCCCCAACGACACAGATATTTTTAAAACGTGAAGCCAAGAGTTTGACCAACTGGTATTGGGCATGGTTGGTATCTTGATACTCATCCACATGGATGTATTGGAACTTCTGCTGGTAATAGGTCAGCACATCTGGATGCTGATCAAAAAGACGCAAGGTCAGCATGATCAAATCATCAAAGTCCACTGCTTCTGACTGACGGAGTTCCTTTTGGTAAGCCTCATAGCACTTAGCGACGATCTGGGTATACATATCTCCCGCTTGGGCGGCATAGGCCACTTCATCAATCAGATCATTTTTGGCATTGGAAATAGTCCCCAAAATGGTCCGTTCATTCCATTTTTTAGGATCCAAGTTCAAGGACTTCAAGATCCGCTTCATCAAGGTCCGTTGCTCACCTGGGTCAACAATGGTAAAATTGCGATTGTAACCAATATGATCCGCATCTCGACGGAGGATACGCACACACATGGAGTGGAAGGTGGCAATCAAGCAATCTTGGGTGGCTGGATTTAACTGATAAGCCCGCTCCTTCATCTCCCGAGCGGCTTTATTGGTAAAGGTAATGGCCAAAATATTCCAAGGATTGACCATTTTTTCATCGATCAAGTAAGCGATGCGGTGGGTCAAGACACGTGTCTTACCAGAACCAGCCCCCGCCATGATCAAGAGGGGACCTTCTGTCGTTTGGACCGCCTCTGCTTGGCGATCATTCATACCATTCAATAAAGGATTCATCTCATACTCCTCATTCATTCAATCGTTCTATTATACCACATTTTCGCCCTTTCTCCTTTTGGAAACAGTTGGCATCATTTGAATTTTGCACTCAAAAAGGCTATAATAAAGGCTTAAGAAGAACGAATATTT
Organism: Streptococcus parasanguinis; assembly: GCA_032572035.1. Lineage (GTDB taxonomy): Bacteria > Bacillota > Bacilli > Lactobacillales > Streptococcaceae > Streptococcus > Streptococcus parasanguinis_AB. The sequence continues at coordinate 8,018 of JAWGXY010000060.1, read as the reverse complement.
CCTCATCAACAACGATCCAAGTTTTTCGCTTAGGAGGAAATCTACAGAAGTCTGGAGGAGTTATCAGTGAATCAATCACAAAGTAATTTAAAACTAGCCGAACGTGGAGCCCTGATCAGTATTGTCGCCTACCTGATTCTTTCCGCAGCTAAATTAGCAACAGGACATCTCCTTCACTCCTCCAGTTTGGTCGCGGATGGTTTTAATAACTTATCCGATATTATCAGTAACGTCGCCCTTCTCATCGGCATTCGCATGGCCCGCCAGCCAGCTGACCGCGACCACCGATTTGGTCATTGGAAGATTGAAGATCTAGCTAGCCTGGTAACTTCCATCATCATGTTTTATGTGGGCTTCGATGTCCTACGAGATACCGTTCAGAAAATCCTCAGTAGGGAAACCACTGTCATTGATCCTTTAGGGGCCATTGTCGGAGTTGGATCAGCCCTTGTCATGTTTGCGGTCTATCTTTATAACCGGACTTTAGCTAAGAAAGCTCAATCCAAGGCCCTCAAGGCAGCTGCCAAAGACAACCTGTCTGACGTGGTCACTTCTTTAGGAACCTCTGTTGCGATTGGAGCTAGTGCTCTTAACTATCCGATTGTGGACCAATTAGTGGCCATCGTTATTACCTTCTTTATCCTAAAAACTGCCTACGACATTTTCATTGAATCCTCCTTCAGCCTCTCCGATGGTTTTGATGAAAGTCTCCTGGATAAATACAAGGCGGCTATTCTGGAATTGCCAAAGGTCAGCCGGGTCAAATCCCAACGGGGACGGACTTACGGAAGCAACATTTACCTAGATGTCGTCATCGAAATGAATCCAGACCTCTCTGTTTATGAGAGCCATGCTATTACCGAAGAGGTCGAGCGCCTTCTCAAGGAACAGTTTGGCGTCTTTGATATCGATGTCCATGTGGAGCCAAGTTCTATCCCTGAAGATGAGATTCTGGACAATGTCCTTCTCAAATTAAAGACCTATGAGGAACGCTTGCAGGCTCAGCAGGAATACCAAACCCTCCTAGCAGACAACTTCACCCTCATCAATGAGTATGGCCAAGAAAGCCACAAAGAGGACCTGGTCCGTTTGCAGGAAGAACATCAAATTCCCTTTAAGAATTTCGAAATTGAATCTATCAGTCAAAAGACCAAATTGGTTCGCTATGAGTTAAATGACCAGATCCATACCAGTCTCTGGCGGCGTCATGAACACTGGCAAAAGGTCTTTCACCAAATTACCAGTAAACAGAAAAAATAGAACCCTCTACCTCAATCTAACCAGAATAAAAAGCTACTGCAATTCTTTTTTGCAGTAGTTTTTTTGTAAGAAAAAATAGCCTTTCGGCTATTCTTCAACTTTTATAAATCCAAATTTATTGAGGGGGTAGAGGCGGAGATTGACAACTCCTTCGATCTGATTTTTATGGATATACCCAAATTCCCGACTATCTTCTGTATCCCCACGGTTATCATTTAAAACCAAGTAAGTATCCGATGGTACGCGGCCAGCCTTGGTTCCCTTTAACTCTGATAAGAAGAAATCATCCGTATAATACCCATTACTCGTTGGAGCCGCCAAGTGTTTATTCAGCATTTTATTTAGGTAAGGTTCTGGTGTTGCCTGTCCATTCAAATAGAGGACGTCATCTACGTAGCTGACTTCGTCGTTTTCTTTGGCAATGACACGTCCAAGGTATTCTTTTCCACCGACCTTGTATAAGACCAAATCACTGCGATCTACCTGAGCATTTCTAGTCGCTACCACAAGATCTCCAGTTTTCACAGAAGCATTGGCCATCTTATCATTGATACTAAATGGATGAAATACAAAGATTCGAAGCAAAATCAGTGCCAAAACCAGTACACCAACAATGATGACATTTCTAATTAAATCTCTCCTTGGCATGTATGTCTCCCTTCCTTTTTATTTATTATACCATGTTTTTGATCTTTAAAAAAGAGAAAGTAAGCATTAGTGAGAATTCTTATCAACACACTACAGAAGAAAAAGAAAAACCTCGCGGCCGATCCTTTCGGACCAACCAGCAAGGCTTTAAGATCAAACTGTCTATTAACGTACTGTACGGATACGCATTGTGTTTGTACGAACTGCTTCACCAAGTGGTACACCTGCAACGATAACGATATCATCACCAGATTGTACAAGACCAGCTTCAACTGCTTTGCGTTCAGCAATTTCAAACATGTCATCAGTTGATGATGGAGCTTCTGTCAACATTGGGATAACACCCCAGTTCAACATCAATCCACGTTCTGTCAATTCGTCAAATGTCAATGCCAAGATATCAGCATTTGGACGGTATTTAGAAATCAAACGTGCTGTGTGACCAGTCTTAGTAAGAGTTACAACCAATTTGATGTCCATTGAGTTTGTAGCATCTTTAACAGCTGAAGCCATAACTTCTGTCTTAGAGTTACGTTCAAATGAATCTGAGTTCAAACGTCCATATTCTTTAAGAAGAGTTTGAGCGTTCTTGTCAATTGTAGCCATTGTTGTAACTGACTCAAGTGGGTATTTACCGTTTGCAGATTCACCTGAAAGCATTGTAGCATCAGTACCATCGATAACAGCGTTGAAAACGTCAGATACTTCAGAACGAGTTGCACGTGGTTTTTCAGTCATTGTTTCAAGCATGTTTGTTGCAGTGATAACAACTTTACCAGCAGCATTCACTTTAGTGATAATCATTTTTTGGTAAACTGGAACCATTTCAAATGGTACTTCGATACCCATGTCACCACGAGCAATCATAATACCGTCTGCAGCTTCAATGATTTCATCTAAATTATCGATACCTTGTTGGTTTTCGATCTTCGCAAACAATTGAACGTGACCGTTACCAGTTTCTTCACAAATTGCACGAACTTCATTTACGTCTTTTGCAGTACGTACGAATGAGATCGCGATGAAGTTGATACCTTGTTCCAAACCGAAGCGGATATCGTCGTTATCGCGTTCAGCAAGTGCTGGGAAAGGAATCTTAGTGTTAGGGATGTTCACACCTTTTTGTTTAGCAATGATACCGTCGTTTTCAACTTCAACAACAAATTCACGCTTTGCAGCATCTTTTTCTACAACGCGAAGACCCAATTTACCATCATCAACCAATACTTGGTGTCCAACTTCAACGTCATCAAAGATGTCAAGCGCACCAGCAACGTTCAATGCGATAACGTCACGAGTTGATTTGATGCCTTGTTTTGTAGCAACGCGAATACGTTCACCAGTTTTGTATGAGTACTCTTTAGCTTCGCCTTCGAACAATTCAGTACGGATTTCTGGACCTTTAGTATCAAGAAGGAAACCAACTTTTTTACCAGCGATTTCTTCTGCACGTTTAACAGTCGCCATACGTTCACCTTGTTCTTGGTGGTCACCGTGTGAGAAGTTGAAACGGAAAGTGTTAGCGCCAGCTTCGATCAATTTAGCAATGTTTTGTGCTGAAGCTTCAACATCCAGTTTTTCAGCCCAGTATCCATCTTCACCAAATTTTTTACCACCACGGATTTCTACCGCAGGACCCAAAGTTGCAACGATTTTTACACGTTTGTTCATGATATATATGACTCCTTTTTAAATATATCTGTCTTTTTAAGACAAGGTTAACGAATTTATGAAATAAAATTAAATTGAAGACAAGCTACGGTTCAACTCGGCAAGACCAAGATCAGCTTTATGTGGATTGTTTACCACAATCTTACCATCTTCTGTCAAGCTAAAGAGGGCTCCTTCTTCTGCTTTACCAAGGATTGGGTTTTCCACCATTTTTTCATTACGGATACCAACGGCTACACCACCGATTCCTTGTTTCAACAATTTAACAGCGTGTGCTCCCATACGTGAAGCAAGAACACGGTCACGCGCTGTAGGTGAACCACCACGTTGGATGTGACCAAGCTCAGTCACACGAAGGTCACTTTCATCACCAGCTTCTTTCAACGCTTTACCAAATTCATCTGCAGACATCACGCCTTCAGCCAAGATAATGATGTTGTGGGTACGACCTTTTGCGTAACCTTCTTTGATGCTCTCAACAACTTCTTCGATCTTGAATCCTTCTTCAGGGATGATGATTTCATCTGCACCAGATGCAATCCCTGCCCAAAGAGCGATATCTCCAGCATTACGTCCCATAACTTCAATTACGAAAGTACGGTGGTGACTAGATGAAGTATCACGGATCTTATCGATCGCGTCCATTGCAGTTGTGACTGCCGTATCAAAACCAATTGTAAAGTCAGTTCCGACGATATCGTTGTCGATCGTACCAGGAAGACCCACAGCTGGGAATCCAAGCTCAGTCAAGCGCATCGCACCATGGTAAGAACCATCTCCACCAATAACGACAACACCTTCGATCCCGTGTTTCTTCAATTGCTCGATCCCTTTTAATTGACCTTCGCGTTGTGCGAATTCAGGGTAACGAGCTGAATGAAGGAAGGTACCACCACGGGAAATAATATCTCCAACAGATGAGGCGTCAAGGGGCTGAATTTTACCAGCAACCATTCCCGCATATCCATCATAGATACCGAAAACTTCCATTCCTTCTGAAATTGCTTGACGAACAACTGCACGGATGGCAGCATTCATACCAGGGGCATCTCCACCACTAGTTAAAACAGCAATACGTTTCATTTCGTTGTTTGCTCCTTTTTTTCTTTTACATTCTACGTAATTATAACACAAAGAAGACTAAAATTCTCGTATTTTTCGCAGTTTTTACCGATAAATCGTTTTCATAACGAGATTCTTTAATTCATCTTCCAATTCTTTGTTTTTCTGGACGGTATAGCCCTTCAATTGAAGAGTTTTTTTCTCGTCTTCATAGCGTAATATCACAGGATATGGGCCCGGATATTTTTTCAAGATAGAAAGAATCGTTTTATCCTGACGATGATCGAGCAACTGGATCCAGAATTTTTCATTGGTCGCTAGTTGTGCCTCTGCTAGAATCATCTGCAAGCGCCCATCACGCTCTTGTATCTTCCCTGTCAAGTAATAAAAGCCGCCTTCTTTTATCAAGGAGGAAAATCGATTGTAGGTTTCAGGGAAAAGTGTCACATCCAATTTTTTCTTGGTATCACTGACTTGTAAGAAAGCCATGAGATCGCCCGACTTGGTTCGAATCGTTCGAATGTTTTGTACCTCAATGAGAATGCGTGCCTGCTCTCCTTGAACTAATTGAGAAATTGGTTGGATCTCATAGGGACTCGTTTGCCCAATCGCAATCAATGGGTGGGTACTGAGACCGACGCCAATAATGGCCTCTTCCTTCTCATATTTTTCAGCCTGGCTAAAGTCTTCTGCTTCTGTCCAGGAATAGTTAGAATCTGCAAATAAACTACCTAGCTCATCGGCAAAGACAAACAAATTCGGCAAATTGTGAAGCACCTTGCGCCTATTTTTTTCAAAAATATCAAACAATCCAAGCTCCACTAAAGGTGTTAACAGAGGTAATTTATGATACTGATTGGGGAGGCGTAAAATAAAATCTTCGACACTTTCAAAGGGACGATTATCAATGATCCAATACGCGAAATCTCTTGGGAGTCCCTTGATATTTTTCATTCCCAAGTAAATTTTTCGATCCTGGAACTTATCTCTGTAAGGGATGGTGTTGATGGATAATGGCGCGACTTTAAAATCAAACTGGAGAGCATCTGTCAGATAATCGCTACTCGAATAATTGAGCATGACATCAAAGAAAACATCTGGATAATGGACCTTGAAATAGGCCATCTGAAAGGCCAAGGCAGAATAGGCATAGGCATGGGAACGGTTAAACCCATAGCCTGCGAATTTTTCCATGATTGCAAAGACCTCTTTAGCTTTTTCTTCCGTATGCCCAAGTTTAAGAGCACCTGCGACAAAATCGTCTTCCATCTGATGCATTTCAGCTGCATTTTTTTTGCCCATAGCCCGACGTAAAATATCGGCTTTCCCTAGACTAAAGCCTGCAAAACGCTGGGCAACCTGCATGACCTGCTCTTGGTAGAGCATGATCCCATATGTGGGCCGTAAGATTTCTTCAATAGCTGGATCCAGAATGTCAACTTTTTCTTGGCCGTGCTTTCTTTTGACGAAATTATCAATGTAATCACTAGCCCCTGGACGATTGAGAGAGGTGGTCGCTACTACTTCTTCGAAATGATTGGGTCTCACTCGTCTCAAGAGGCGAATGGCTCCAGCCTGTTCAAATTGGAAAATCCCCTTGGTATCCCCAGCAGCAAACAAGGCCAAGGTTTCTGGATCTTCTAAATCAATGGCTTCAATCACGATCTCTTCTTGGTACTTTTCATAGACCGCTTCCTTCATTTTCTGAACAAAGGTTAAATTTCGCAGACCCAAAAAGTCCATCTTCAACAGACCATTGGCTTCAACCGCATGAGCATCGTACTGGGTGACAAACATGTCTTCTCCGTACTTGAGAGGAATGTGATCCGTCAAATCCTGGTCACTCATCACAACCCCAGCCGCGTGGATAGATGTCTGCCTTGGTTGGCCTTCAATTCTTTTAGCAATTTCAAAGCCACGCTCAAATTCTGCTCGGCTATGAATCACTTGTCGAAAAGCTAGATTCTGTTCATAAGCTGTCGTCAGTGTATCCCTAAAGCCAATCCGCTTGGTAATGGAGGTCAATTCATACTCAGGTACCCCAAAACGTTTGAAGACATCTCGAATGGCTTGTTTGGCCCCAAAGGTTGAAAAGGTCACGATCTGAGCTGCATGGTAACTCCCGTAACGGTCTCGCACATAGCGGATAAATTCTGGACGATAGATATCAGGAATATCAATATCAATATCCGGCATGGTGTAGCGCTCCACATTTAAAAAGCGCTCAAAGAGGAGGTTCTTCTCCACAGGATCAATCCCTGTAATCCCTAGGGAATAGGCTACCAGTGAGCCTACAGCAGACCCACGTCCCATTCCCATATAATAGCCTTGACTCCGTCCGAAACGAAGAAGGTCCCAGACAATCAAGAAATAATCATCAAAGCCCATTTGGTGAATAATGTCTAATTCATGCTCCAGACGTTCTTGATAGACCGGACTGGTCAAGTTCTTTCGAAGGAGACCCGCTTGGGCTAATTCTCTTAGTTCCTCAACAGCTGGTTTCTGGGGATTGAAGCGAGGCAATTTCAACTGGGTGTCAATATCATATTGAATCCCTTGGACAAGGTTTTCCAGATTTGTGATAGCTTGCGGAAATCGCTCTGCAAAATCATTCTTTAAATCCTGAGGAGTTTTTAGGACTGTTGTCGGATCAATTGGCCCTGTTTCTGTCAAGCTTTGATTGTCCTTGATGGCTGCCAGCATCTGCATGGCTTCCACATCCCCAGCCTCAAAAAATCGAACGGTATGAAGAGGGAGCACAGGGTGGCTAAACTCTTGGACCGGCGTATCCGCAAAAACTCCGATGAAGTAATCTAGACCAGGCGGCAAGTCTCCACTAGCAAAAGGCGCAGGGACAATGACTGCTACTCCTTCTGTTAGGTGCTTCACATCCTCCCAATTGCTCTTCCCCATCATTTTGACGGTCGACATCTTCATCAGATTCTGGTAGCCCTTCGTTGACAGGGCGATCATTCGAAACGAAATTGTTACATTGTCTACCTCTAGTCCAATTTCTAAACCGACCAAGGGGCTGAGCTTTTGGGCCTGACAGGCTTCGATAAATTCATAGGCACCATACAAATTATCTACATCCATGATTCCCAAAGCGCCATACCCCATGCTTTTAGCCACGTGGACATAATCTTTTATGGTCACAAGGCTTTCCATAAAAGTATAGACTGATTTGGTATCTAGCTGTGCAATCACTTTTTCTCCTCCCTCACTTGTCTATTTTTGGGACTCTTTTTTGTACAAAAAAACACCACTGCTACACAATGATGTCTCAACAACGGAAGACATGGGATTCGAACCCACGCACGCTTTTACACGCCTACCGCGTTTCCAACACGGCCTCTTAAGCCTCTTGAGTAATCCTC
>JAWGXY010000059.1:0-11663 GCA_032572035.1 Streptococcus parasanguinis | reverse complement strand
CGGATTTGAAATTGCTATAGTTCTTGAACTTGGTATAGTAGTTAAAGAACTGGCCATTTTTCACGAGTCCTTTTTTCTCAAGGATCGCGCCAATCTCACGATTACTTGAACCTGCTGGAATCTCAACCGTTACGAATTCTGTTGCATTTTTATCCATCGGCTTGACAGCTGAATGGATATAGGTCACAGCAAAGATCCCTGTAGCCACGATCACAATCAGCAAAAGGCTGACCACTGTCCGCACAATTCGTTTAGCGATTTTATTTTGTTTCTTTTGTTTTTGTTGGCGCTGGTTACGAGAAGAGCGCGATAAGCTTTCCTCTACCGGTTCCTGACTTGGTTCTTTTTTAGCAGGCTTTGTAAGCTCACTCTTTTCTTCCACAGCAGGAGTCGCCTGTACCGGCTCCACTGGTTCTTCTTTGGGAGCCAACGCAGATTCTTCTACTTTTGGAGGTGGTGTTGCTTCTTCCTCCTCTTTCAGTGAAGAAGGGGTTTCAATACTTCGATCAGGTAGATCATACTCTTTTTCGATTTTTAGAAGTTGCTCATTGGCCTCTTCTAAGTCTCTGAGGATCTGCTCTTTGAAGCTTAATAACTTCTCACTGTCTTGTGATTTATCAGTCAAATAATTGACCTCCCTCATCATAATCCTTAATATTATATCTTAAAAGATTTAGAAAAGCAATACAAATCGCCTTTCTTCTTTAAAATACCTATTTAATCAAGTTTTTCATTTTCCCAGACCAGATTGTACCAAACTTCACCCGCATATTGGGATTCTGACCGGCCTTCATTGGTAAATCCTTGCTTTTCATAATAAGGAATCAAATAATCATGACAGGTCAAATTGATCCCTTGGCGATTATCTTTCAACGCAATCTCTTTCATCGCTTCAAGCAAAAGGGTTCCCACTCCAAGTCCTTGAGCTTCTTTAGCAATGGATAGACTCGTAATGGAAATAAAGCCCTGTTCTAACTGACTTAGATCTTCAACCTCTGAAAAAGAGGAATCGATCAAATAGCGCTCCGGTCTAACAGGTCCTTCTAAATAGCCTAAAATCTGACCTTGGCACTCTGCTACAAGAAATGTCGTTTGAATCTTTTCAATGTGATCTTTTAAAATCTCACGCGCAATCGCTTCTTCTTCTGAGAAATTTTCAAGCTCAATGCGCTCGATGGCATCCAAATCCTGCAGCTCTGCCTGTCTAATGTGAATCTTTTCTTTCATCATTTACTCCTTCTATCGTTCCCAAACCATATGGACACCTCGATCAGACTCAGCTTCATCTCGAAATCCCTGCTGGGTAAAGTAAGAAAGTAAGTCTTCTGGGCAATCGATCCAAATGGCTTTCTTTTCCTTTTGAACAGCTAGATCCTTTAAAGCAGCGATTAAAATTGAACCATAGCCTTGACCTTGAAAGGCCGGCCTCACTGCTAGTCGCAATACGATTAGGTTTCCTTTTAAAGGCTGGTCTTCTGTCGCCAACAAGTAAGCCACAGCATCCCCCGCCTGCTCTGCAAGCAAAGAAATGGCTTCCTTCGAACCTAGCGCTTCCTCAAGAGTGGCCCTGTGCTCCTTTCCTTCATTGTCATGAAGTTCTTCTTCTAGTAACAGCAGCTGTTCTTGATCAGCTGGGGTGATTGATCGAATCATCATCCTGCTTTCCTCATCTCATACTCCTTCAGTGGACAGATAAATTTGAGTCTGGAACCAATCGATTCCAGACTCAATCATCTCTTATTGTACACTATGTGTCAAACTAGATAATAAACGCTCAAATGAGTATTCATAGGTTTGAATATCTCCTGCTCCCATAAAGACATAGACCGCATTTTCATGGTCAAGAAGAGGAGAAACATTCTCAGCTGTAATAATCGCTGAACGTTTGACAATTTTTGCTTCCAAATCTTCAACTTTCACATCGCCGTGATCGACTTCCCGTGCAGAACCATAGATCTGTGCCAAGTAAACAGCATCTGCTTGATTCAAGGCTTCTGCAAATTCATCCAACAAGGCAATGGTCCGTGTAAAGGTATGTGGTTGGAAAATAGCCACAATCTCTTTACTTGAATATTTTTGACGGGCCGCATCCAAGGTTGCAATAATTTCCGTTGGATGGTGCGCAAAGTCATCGATGATCACTGTTCCATTGACTACTTTTTCAGTAAAGCGACGTTTCACTCCAGCAAAGGTCTTCAAATGCTCGCGGACTAAATCTAAATCAAATCCTGCAATGTAAAGCAAACCAATGACTGCTGTGGCATTCATGATGTTGTGGCGACCAAAAGTTGGGATATGGAATTGCCCCAAATCTTCTCCACGGAAATGAACGTTGAAGGTTGAACCAGTCGTTGAACGAAGCAAGTTGCTTGCCACAAAATCGTTCGTCTCCTTATCAAAACCATAGTAATAAATTGGTGCTGATGAGGTAATCCGACGCAATTCTTTGTCTTCTCCGTAGATGAAGAGGCCCTTACTGATTTGTTTGGCATAATCGTTAAAAGCATTAAAGACATCTTCCAAGCTCGTGAAATAGTCTGGATGGTCGAAGTCAATATTGGTGATGATGCTGTATTCAGGATGGTAAGGCATAAAGTGGCGTTCATACTCATCTGATTCAAATACAAAGTATTTGGCTGCTGCAGAGCCACGACCTGTCCCGTCACCAATCAAATAACTGGTGTCAGTGATATTTGATAAGACGTGAGAAAGCATCCCTGTTGTCGAGGTTTTTCCGTGTGCTCCGGCAACCCCCATACTGACGAAGTCACGCATAAATTCACCAAGGAATTCGTGGTAGCGTTTATAGGTTAAGCCATGCTCATCCGCATAAGCGATTTCCACATTGTTATCTGGACGGAAAGCATTCCCGGCAATGAGGATCTTGTCGCCTTCCAAATTTTTCACATCAAATGGATAAATTTGAATTCCTGCTTGTTCCAAGCCACGTTGCGTAAAGTAATACTTTTCAACATCTGACCCTTGAACCTTATGTCCCATTTGGTGAAGCATGAGGGCTAAAGCACTCATCCCTGCTCCTTTAATTCCAATAAAATGGTATGTATTAGACATGTTTTCTCCTTATTCTTGATCTAGATGGGTTAAATCCAATTCTTGTTTGATCGGCTGTGGTTTCAACTTGTGCTGATCTTTATTGTATATTTGGCTAGTCTTTAAGAAATCATAATTGTTTTTCTTTTCAGTCGGTTCTGCCACTTCTGGTTCTCCTGCAGATTCGAACTCTGCAAGGATCAACTGATCTTGTCGTAATCGTTTGCTATATTTCAATAATTCACCCGGATTTTCCTTTTGGAAGGGAGCCGTTGGCTGACCAGGTTTTCGTTCAGAAATAAATGGTTTTTTCCGTTTACTTGTAGTAGCTGCTGGATCCGTTGTCAGATAGGGAGCTGTGCGTTTCTTTTTCAGATCTTCACGAGCGCGCTCTCTCGCTTCCTCTGCATAACGATTGGCTGGGCTTTTTTTATCAATCGGCTCTTTAAAATCAGGTTTTCTTACTGGCCGTCTTTTCGGTAGGGGCTCTTCTAATGGTTGGTGGTAAGGATGCTTAGGTTTGGTATTTTCAGCAATCGGTTGCCATTCCAAATAATTTTTATCCACATAGTCGCCTGTAATGTTACTAATCAAGTCTGTTTCATCATACAGGTTCATGTGGGGCATCTCTGTTAACATCAACTCATTATCCCCTACTTGAGGAAAATATTTTTCTGTCATGCTTTCTTCCTTTCGACACTCCATTAATTATAAACTATTCACAGAATTTTTCAAGCTATTCTGACTGAATTCCAAGAATCTCACGAATTTCCTCAACCGATAAACTAGATCGTGTTTCCGTTCCGTCTAAAATCGTTGAGACCAAGTGTCTTTTGGAAGCTTGTAGTTCTTGGATTTTTTCTTCGATCGTACCACGAGTAATCATGCGGTAAACTTCAACATTTTGTTCCTGTCCCATTCGATGGGCACGTCCAATAGCCTGGTCTTCCACTGCAGGATTCCACCACAAATCGACTAAGATGACCGTATCGGCACCAGTGAGGTTCAATCCAACCCCTCCAGCCTTCAGAGAAATGAGAAAAGCATGGCGCTCACCTGCATTAAAAGCATTGGTCATTTCTTGTCGATCTTTAGCGGGAGTAGAACCTGTGATTTTAAAGGAGGTCATGCCAAGCTGGTCAATTTCCTGCTCTAGGATATCCAGCATGCCTCTAAATTGAGAGAAGATCAAAACCCGGTGTTCGCCATCCTTGATTTGACCCAAAAGATCTCGAAGACTCTCCAATTTCCCACTATCTCCCTGATAGTCTTCCATAAAGAGGGCGGGGGTATCACAGATTTGGCGAAGACGCATGAGTCCAGAGAGAATCTCCACCTTGCTCCGATTTAGTTCTTCCTCACTAGAGGTTCGAACTCGATCTTGAATTTGTTTTAATTGAGCCAAATAGATCGTTTTTTGACTTTCATCCAACTCATTGTGATAGGTTGTTTCAATCAAGTCCGGTAATTCTTGGAGCACTTCATCTTTTTTCCGTCTCATGACGAAAGGTTTGACAAAGCGCGCAATGGTCTCAGGACTCAATTTTTGAAATTCTCTTTTAGCTGGGAAGAGCCCTGGAAGGACAATTTGGAAAATAGACCAGAGTTCACCCACATGGTTTTCAATCGGTGTCCCAGATAAGGCAAACACATGCGGAACCTCAAAGCCACGTAAATGTTGGGCAATCTTGGTTTGGGCATTTTTCATGACCTGGGCTTCATCTAGAATCAAGTACTCATACTGATTCTTCTGGTATTCCTCCACATCTTGACGGAAAGACGCGTAACTAGTGATAACTACCTGTGGATTGGTTGCGATGAGTTCATCTCGGTGCTGCTTGAGACCATAGACGACTACCACTTCCATCTGAGGAGCGAATTTTGAAAATTCTTGTTTCCAATTGTAGATGAGACTAGATGGAGCTAGAATCAAGATTTTAGTTTCTTTTTTTGCGACACTGGTCAAGAAGGAAATAGTCTGCAGGGTTTTCCCAAGCCCCATATCATCCGCTAAAATACCACCAAAACCATAATGATTTAACATGGAGAACCATTTAACCCCTGTTTCTTGGTAATCCCTTAGGGTCGCTTGGATTGTCATCTGAGGGAGTTGGAAGTCTTCTGGATGAGTCAAATCATGAGCTAAATTTCGAAAGTCTTCTGAAAAATGAACATTGTCTTGATCTGCCAACAAATCAGATAGCTGATAAGCGGCAATCCGGCGGGCTTGTAGTTTCCCACCCTTGCTCATTTTCGCCCGCAGATCTGCTAAGGCTCGACTGATCTTCTTGGTTTCTTCATCAAAGACAAGAACTTTCCCTGTATGGCTGACAAAATAGTCTTTTTGCCCTACTAGAGCTTTGAGGACCTGGTCCACTTCGGCTGGATCCACACTTTCAAAGTCAAAACCGATCTCCAGTAGACTGCCATTGGTTTTAACATCAATTTTTGGACGCTCCACTTGATAAAGATCTAAAAGGCTATCAGAGAGGGTAACCTCTCCTAAGGCTTCAAAAGTCGGGATCTGTTGGTGAAAGAATGGATAGATTTGCTCACTTGATAAAGGACTTCTTTGGGAAGAAAAATCATCCGTAAAACCTGCTGCTAGCATGGTTGAAAAGACTTCTTGCTCCTTATCGAAATCACTAGAATAAGGAAGATTGAGAAGTTCCTCACGCGTGGTCACCACACGATCCTGGTATTGAAAGACAACATCCAGTAATACAGTCTGATCCTGTGCTAGATCAAAATGAAATTCCGGAGTGAAATCGTGGATTAAAAAGCTGGTCGGGGCTGTTATTTGTCCCAGTTTTTTGAACTCTTTTAAACTATAGGAAAGCTTTGTTTGGTCCGTTGGATCAAAATGCAGGCGTTTTTTGCGATCCTGATCCATTGGAAGATCTTGGATCGCCTTCCATAAGGTCCGCTGTTGGGGCGTCAGGTGATAGAAGACACCATTTCGAAACAGGTAAACAGCAGACTCGACAACCTTCACTTGTGGCTCAGTAATGATCAATTCGTAAAAATCACCATGGTCTTCCACCTGAAAATGAAAGAGATCTTCCTCCCCATGGACATCCTGAAAATAGACTTCAGAAAAATCATACAAGCTGTATTGCAAGAGGAAGGAATCCAAATTCATTAGTAATTCTACAGCTTCTTCAAAGAGAGTCGGTGGAAAATAAAGATGGCGCCCCGCATTGGGAAAGAAATCTTGCTCTTTCGAGCCACTATCTGTGACCAAGCCTTGTAGGAAATTGATCACATCCTGACTAGGCCCATCAAATTCTAAGTAAGAAATGGGTTCATAGTAACTTTTGCCAATTGCAAAGTGGCCTTCTTTCTGAAGGGTCTGCAAAAAAGCTAGCACATCTCTGATCACATAAGAACGCTCGTCTGGCAAGCGACGAATGCGAAGAGTCCATAAGAATTGACCAGAGTATTCATCCTCCTGCCCGACTGCTGATAAGACATAGCGTGTTGCTTTCTTTTCGATTTTTGGAAGGACCTGGTCTAAAAACAAACTTCCAAAAGAGACCTTCTCCTGCGTTTCTTCAGTCGCTGTGGCATCTTCTTCAAGGCTTGCAAGAGCTGCTTTCCCACTGTCATCATTCTTCAAAAAAGCTTCCACAGCTGCCAGATGCGTACAGAATTTTTTCTTTTGAAAGAAAGCACAGCTACAAAAAACGGCATCGTCGTCTAAACTGTACCGCAAGCTTTCTTCTTCCACCCGAAAATATAGGTATTTTTCTTTTACTTCCTGAAGGGAAACCTTCCCAGCTTCATAGAGAAGGCTCCCTTGTGAACGAACCTTCCCAGGAATTAATTTTGCCATGTTTACCACCTTAGATTAATCCCTTTATTATACCATATTTAAGCAAAAATTAGAAAAAATAGTCATCATCTTGAAAGGATTTTAGCCCGTTTTTGATAGAAAAACTGAGACAGCATTGTCCCAGTTTTTTACCTGATTTCGTAACAGTCTCAGTTCAAACAGCTATCCCTAATATCTATCTCTTAACTGTTTGATCGAATAGCTAAACAAAGGGAATAGCAAAATCCCGATCGCTCATAGAGAAAAGAAAAAACACGACCTATTGTTTAATAAAATCCCCAACAATAGGATCAAGAGCTCCAAGCTTACGATCGAACCGGGAAACAAGAGATACAGATAGATTTTAAATAATAAGTATACAAACCTAAAGCTCTCATGATCTTCATGAGTTTACTCTACTCATCCTTAAAAAAAGCATAAGGAATATAGAATATCCGGACTATGAAACTATGCATCTGACTATCCTCCACTTCATTTTACCAGCTTATTAAAAAAAGCAACGCTTTTGCGCTACTTTTAGTTGTTTTCATAGTTGGAAGAATGAGCGTTTTATCATTTGAAATATCCTTCTCCACTTTGATCCATTTGTCTCATATTCCCTACTTCCGTTTTCGCGCAATCAAATGGATTGGAGTTCCTTCAAAAACAAAGGCCTTGCGAATTTGGTTCTCCAAGAAACGGAGGTATGAGAAGTGCATCAGTTCTTCTTCGTTAACAAAGACCACAAAAGTTGGCGGCTTGGTTGCCACTTGTGTCGCATAGAAGATCTTGAGACGTTTTCCTTTGTCGGTCGGCGTTGGATTAATGGCAATGGCATCCATAATCACATCGTTCAAGACAGCTGAAGGAATCCGTGTATTTTGACTCTCACTGATCTGTTTGATCATCTCTGGCAACTTGTGCAAGCGTTGTTTGGTTAAGGCAGAGACAAAAACAATCGGCGCATAAGAAAGGTATTGGAATTGATCGCGAATGTCATCTTCCCACTGCTTCATGGTATGGTTGTCTTTTTCAATGGTATCCCATTTGTTGACAACAATGATCATACCTTTACCAGCTTCATGAGCAAAGCCAGCGATCCGTTTGTCATACTCCCGAATCCCTTCTTCGGCATTAATGACCATCAAAACCACATCTGAACGGTCGATGGCACGCATGGCACGCATGACAGAATATTTCTCAGTGTTTTCATAGATTTTACCAGATTTGCGCATACCGGCTGTATCGATCATGGTAAATTCTTGGCCATCTGCATCGGTAAAATGGGTATCGATGGCATCCCGTGTAGTTCCAGCAACAGGGCTTGCGATGACCCGGTCTTCTCCAAGGATCGCATTGATCAAGCTTGATTTCCCAACATTTGGGCGACCAATCAAGCTAAATTTGATGATATCTGGATTTTCTTCTTCTGTATCATTCGGAAGATTTTCGATGATGGCATCGAGCACATCCCCAGTTCCGATCCCGTGGACAGAGGATACCGGTAGTGGCTCACCCAGTCCCAAGGCATAAAAGTCATAGATATCATTGCGCATCTCTGGGTTATCCACCTTGTTGACTGCAAGAATGACCGGTTTATGGGTCTTATACAAGATACGAGTGACATATTCATCCGCATCCGTGATCCCTTCTTTTCCAGAAACAACAAAGACGATCACATCTGCTTCGTCCATGGCAATTTCTGCCTGATGCTTGATTTGCTCCATAAATGGGGCATCTACGTCATCAATCCCCCCTGTATCAATGATACTAAATTTTCGATTTAACCACTCAGCTGTTGCATAAATGCGGTCACGAGTGACTCCTTCTACATCCTCAACGATGGAAATCCGCTCACCGGCAATCCGGTTAAAGAGTGTAGATTTTCCGACATTGGGACGGCCTACAATCGCAATAGTTGGTAGGGCCATGATTTCCTCTTTTCTAATGAAAGGCGAGATTTCGGTTCAAGAACGCCTCTCTTCATTTCATAATAGTTTGTGTTTTTCTAGTAGTTTTTTGGTCTCTTCTTGTTCAGGTTGACCAAATTGAGCTGCAAGGCGCTCGCTCCAGCTATCTGTTGCACGCGCTCCAGCATAATCTGCCTGAACCTTGTCATAGGCAGTCACAACTGATAGGTCTTGTTCTTGGTATTCTTCTTCAAAAGCAACCTGCTCCAATGGCAAACGTGGTTTCACTGCATGCTGCTGATTAGGTACTCCGAGAGCAATCCCAAAAACAGGATAGGTATAGTCTGGCAGACGGAAGAGTTCTGCGACTTCTTCTGAACAGTAGCGCAACATGCCGATAATCACTCCACCATAGCCGAGACTTTCAGCTGCCAATAGCGTATTTTGAGCTGCTAGAGCCGCATCCACTGAGGTGATCAGTAAGTTGTCCACCCCTTCAGGATGGAAATCCTGCTCATGAAGTTTGACAGCTTTTTCAGCACGGTTTAAATCCCCAACAAAGAGGAGAAAGACGGCTGATTGGCGAATTGCTTCTTGAGGAAGCAAGTCGTATAGAGCTTCTTTCTTTTCCTTGCTTTTGACCACAATCACAGAATAAGACTGAAAGTTTTTCCAACTTGATGCCATCTGCCCAGCTGATAAAATTTCCTTGAGGTCAGCTTCTTTGATGGCTTCTTCCTTAAAACGGCGAACAGAAAAATGAGATTTCATTAAACGGATGGTTTCATTCATCGGCGATTGACTCCTTCCAGATGGATTTCCTTGGCTAAAAATTTCACGCGCTCCATGACCCGTTTGGCCTGCCAGGTTTCATCTCCATTACGCGAAGCTGCAAAATGACGTTCCAACTCTTCAAAATTAAAGTTAGAAGTAAAGAAGGTTGGGAGATTTTCCTGCATTCGGTGCTGCAAAATCACTTGTAAGATTTCATCTCGCACCCAGGCTGACATCTGTTCCGCACCGATATCATCGAGAATTAAAATTTCGGCTTTTTTCACCTGATCGACGGTTTCTTTGACCAAGCCTGAACTGATGGCATTTTTAACATCGATCGCAAAACTTGGAAAATGAAGTAGGGTAGTAGAGGCCTGGCGTTTTTCGGATAAATCATGAGCCAAGGCTGCCATCATGTAGCTCTTTCCTACTCCAAAATCACCATAGAGGTAGATCCCCTTTTGATATTCTGGATAGTTGGCCACAAAATTGGCTAATTCCTCAAAGGCCTCAAATCGCCCCTTATCATCGAGTTCTACCTTGGCTAGACTCGCTTCTTTCAAGGTTGAAGGGAGATTGATCAAGTTGAGACGTTGGTTGATCGCAGCTCGTTTTTGGGCTTCGATTAACTCTGGCGTTTCCTCATAAGCGACATCCGCATAGCCTTCATTCATGGTGAGGATGGGCTTATAACCTTTGGCAATATAATCTGGATCTCCCAATAAGAAACGGTTGCGTTCACTAATGTATTGATTAAATTTTGAAATACTACGTCGAATTTCTTGTTCAGACAAAGACTGGTCCTTGATAAAGGCAGCCACTTCTTGGTCTGCCAAGATCTGTGCGACCAAATCCTCATAGTTAAATTGACGCGCACGGTTCATGTGAGACATGGTTTGACCTACACTTTCCATCTACTCACCTCCTTGATTCAGTTTTTCTAACAGACGTTGTTTCTCTTTAGCAAGATCCACCTTTTCTGCTTGACTGGTTTGATTTTGATAGTTTGGTTGGCTCCACTTGGGAACATTACTGTGCTTGCTCTTGGCTGATGCAGGACTCGTCCCCTTGTTTCCTTGAGACTTAGCTTGTTCCTGGCGTTCTCGAACTTTTAAAATCGCTAGTTCTGCACTGTTGACCCCTTGATAAGAAAAATCATTTCCTACCTTCAAAGCATACTTTTCATTGAGATTAGCAGACTGGGTCTTGTTAAAGGTCAACAATAAGATAATATTGATCACCTCATCTAGTAAGCCTAGATCAGCTAACTTGGATAAAGTCTTGCGTTCGCTCTGCGTAATGGTCGCATTGCGTGCCTTCTTAATCTCCGCTAGAAATTGTAGGCTGGATTTTGCCTTAGCTTCTCTCAGAATGGTTTCTTCCTGACGGCTATAGGACATGCGGGGTTGCTCTTGGTTGGCCTGAGCCAACTTTTGCTTCATTCTCTTTGGAGAGACAATCCGGTCTACAGCCGTTTCTTTTGCTAGGAGATAGGTTTCATACCAGGTCCATTGTTGCTCTTCTGCGATGGCAAAGAGAGCTAGGGTTGCTTCTCCTTCATCCGCAAAACGAAGTCCATCACGCCCCATCATTCGCTTAAACATCTCCATATCAAACTGCTGTTTCTTACTTGGAAGAACGGTCGTCTCCCCAGCATCTATTCCAAAGACTTGCGAGAAGGAAACTTGCCGTCTAGTCCCTAAAGAGCGTACTGGGAGCAGATCTTCCACGGCCTTTTCCCCAATCTTTTTTTCAAGCAAGCGTTTGAAAACAGCATTCGAAAAAAATTCTCCTGCCTCAAGAGGAGCATGTAACTGAATGGTGATCCCAACTTCTTCCTCATAGAGATCGATCAACCCCATGGCAATTAACCGGTCAAAAGCCAGTAGCAACTGTGGAAATCCTATATTCAAATGATTGAGGATTTGAGCCAGTAAATATTGTTTTTCACCCTGATCATAAGAGGCGAGCAGATAACGATAAACCGTTACCGTTTCCACCTCCAAAATAGGCAGGTAATACTGCTCCAATGCAGCCCCTGCCGGTGGAAGAAGATTATTTTTTAAAAATGCGAAAGGCGTATTGGGCTTCATCTATTTTTCCTTTTTCTTCTT
>JAWGXY010000058.1:0-11759 GCA_032572035.1 Streptococcus parasanguinis | reverse complement strand
TCTTCTTTGGAAAATCCTTTTAAGGCAGTTGTCTCAGAGTAAAGATGCTCCCCTAAAATGAAGGGGTAAATCTGCTTACCTTTTTCAGTTAATTCCCATTCCTTTGTTTTAAGGTTTTCACCCTTTGGGCGCTGTTGAATCATTCCTCGTTCTTCTAGTCTTTTTACGGATCGGGCAACAGTTGAGCGATCTACTTTTAAGAGCTCAGAGAGTTCTTCCTGAATAATTCCAGGTTGCTCCGCAATTCGCACCAGGTAGAGGTATTGACCACGCGCCAAATCCAAATCTCGAAATTCAATATTTGCTATAGAATCCAGAGCTCGCGCAATGATGCCTATCTCACGCAAAATACTCATCCCACTCCTCCTTTACTATTGACAATAGTATAATACATTTTTGTTGCAAATGCAATAAAAATAGATAAGAAAAAAAGAGGCTGGGACAAAAGTCCTAGCCTCTCAATTATTTTTGAATTGTCGAGCAAGACGCAGTGGTTGAGTGGGCTCTACTACGCTGATCCCATCAGCTTTTACAGCCCTACTCAACTGTGCGGAGGTGGGACGACGAAATCGAATTCTAACGAATGACCGATTTCTGTCCCACTCTCCCTTATTCCGTTTTTTCTTTTTTTATCAAGCGTAACCGACGCTTTAATGTTTGTGAAACTTCTCTATGCCGAAAGTCCACTTCTTCTGATTTTAACTTAGAGACAATTTCTCCACTGCGCGTTTGGAACTTGGCTTCTCTGGCAAATTGGATACTGGCGTTTAAAATACAACCAATAATCATGATTTTTGCCACCAAGATGAACCAGAACATGATGACCGCTAGGACAACCGAACCGAAGAAACGAGCATCTAAAAAATGACTCACATAACGATCCACATATTTCCAAAAGATATTCAAGATCGCATACAGGACAGCAACAACGAAGGTCGCCCCTGGCAATACATATCTAAATTTTGGAATTTTGACATTTGGAAGGGTGTAATAGAGCAAGACCAGACTGACAAAAAGCAAGAGATAGATGGTCGGCTCTGTCAAATTCAGTAAGCGCACATAAATCGTCCGATCAAATGAAAAGGTCTGATAGAGATAACGAACGATCATTTTCCCAAACATGGAAAGGATCAGCGAGAGTCCAAACAAACCCTGCAAGGCAAAACTGATCAGAAAGCTAAAGAGTCGCCCCCAGATAATACCACGCTCCTTTTCCACCCCATAACTCTTGTTATAGGCTTTTTGGAGGTAGGCAATGCTCTGAGAGAAGATCCACAAAGCAGAAATAATCGAGAAACTCAGTAAGCCTGTCGAAGGTTTGGTCAAGACACTCGAAATCATCTGTGCCACTATTCGATATAAGGAGGCTGGCAAAACTTTTTGTAAGCTTAAAAGAATCTGAGTGGGACGAATATGAAAGTAGGGTAAAATATTGGCTGCAATCAGCATCAAAGGGAAAATGGAGATCAGCAAATAATAAGCCACCGCAATGCTGGTGATATCAGACTCTGCACTCTGATAAAATCGCACGAAGCCCTTTATAAATGGCTGTCCCAGTATTTTTTGTAGGACCTTTTTCATTCGTCACCTCCCCATTTTACTAAAAAAGAGCAAAGAGCGAAACCAGACACTTGCCTTCAGCTCCATTCTTTCCTCTCTAGTTTTAGTATGTTCCTTCTTCACCTTGACTAGTCAAGATCACTGGACCATCTTTTGTAATCACAAATTGATGCTCGTATTGACAAGAAAGGCCACCGTCAAGGGTCTTATGGGCCCAACCAGTTTCCATATCTGTATCAATCTCCCAAGTACCTGTATTGATCATTGGCTCAATCGTCAAGACCATCCCTTCACGTAAGCGAAGACCGCGTCCAGCACGACCATAATGCGGAACCATTGGTTCTTCATGCATGGTAGGCCCGACACCGTGTCCGACCAAATCACGCACCACGCCATAGCCTTTGCTTTCCGCATACTCTTGAATTGCTGCACCAATATCTCCCAAGCGATTCCCAACGACTGCTTTCTCAATTCCTTTATAGAGACATTCTTTGGTCACGTCCATCAAATCTTTGACTTCTTGCGAAACATTTCCCACCGCATAAGCCCAGCAAGAGTCCGCCAAGCCACCACTGTATGACTCAGTGTATTTCTTCATTTGCGCCACATTATCAAAATCTAGTTTCGATACATCCAAAACAGACTTATCCAGTGGTTCTGACAAGACCATGTCTACCTTGAGGAGATCACCATCTTTGAGAATGACATGACGTGGAAAAGCATGGGCTACTTCGTCATTCAAACCACAGCAAGTCGCATAAGGATAGTCCATGAGACTGCCTTCTACACCGATCTGAAGCGGCAAGACATTGGCTTCTTTACAGCGACGACGGACATATTCCTCTACTTCCCATAGGTCAAGCCCTGGCTTGATCAAGTCACGTAATCCAATATGAATGCTGGCAAGGAAATCTCCTGCACGATCCATGGCTTCAATTTCACGTTGTGATTTTAATGTAATCATTGTCTCCTCATTTCTTTTGTTTAATTAATCTTAATCGTAATGGTTGCTTTCGCGACTAGCTGCAGATCTAAATACAAGCTAAAATCAACCAAGGCCGAACGTCTAGTTCGCCGAACAAGTTGGGGTTCAATGCGGATCACATCATCCACCTGCACAGCCTGTAAAAAGTTGATGATCAACTGTTCGACAATCAAGCTACGCCCACTGTGTTGCATCATCTTGCGAACAACCTTCATCAGCACTTCGATCATGATCCCATTGGCCAAAACACCACTTTTCTCCAGCATACTTGGTTCCACTGTGAATTGGTAATGGTCGTTCTCTGTTTGAATCTTTTGGCCAATCTGCTCACTAAAGGTTGGTAAGCTTGAAAACTGCACCTTGCTAATCCGATCCATGACATCCCGACGCGTAATAACCCCCAGCAAGGTCTGGTTATTACGAACAACAGGAATCATTTCATAATCTTCAGCGATCATCCGTTGGCTAATCGTCGCAATGCTGGTGGACAAATTAGTGGTAAAAATAGTCCGCGACATCACCTTATCAAGGGTCGTCTGAGGCGCCTTATCTCCAGCATCTCTCATGGTTACGACCCCCACCACCATCTGGTGCTGATTGACAACCGGAAAACGACTAAAGCGATTCTTTCGAACCAAATCTAAATAATCCCGTACCGTATCCGTCTCAGAAAGATAGCCGTACTCATGGAAGGGCCGATAGACCTGCTCGACTGTCAAGATATCCGTCTTGATCTGCATGTTAGACAAGGCCTTATTGATCATAGTCGCGACGGTATAGGTATCATGTGAAGTTCGGATGACTGGGATTTGTACCTGATTGGCCAGATCTATCACATCCTCACTGACCTCAAAGCCACCTGTCACTAAGACCGCATTGTCATGCTTAAGAGCCAATCGTTGGATGCTAGTGCGGTCTCCCACGATCAAAAGCCCACCTTCAGACACATAGTCTAGGACGTGCTTTTCCGTCATGGCACCGATGTAAAATTTATTAAATTCTTTTTCGAGACCTTCCTCACCTGCTAATATTTCAGAACCGGTGATTTCTAAAATTTCCCGATAGGTCAAGTGCTCTAGTACAGCTTTTTTCGATTTGACACGGATGGTCCCGCTTCTAGGACGCGTTTCTACAATTCCTTGATTTTCAGCTTCTTTAATGGCACGATAGGCCGTCCCATCACTGACATTCAAAAAATTGGAGATACTGCGGACACTGACCCGTTTTCCAATCGGTAATTTTTCGAGATAGTCTAAAATCTCTTGGTGTTTACTCATAGAAGTCCCCTCTACCTAGGCGGAAATCATAATAATCGCGCATTTTACGCGTATAGCGGTCACTCCCTTTGAATTGACGAAAAAGACGAAAGCCAGTCTTTAAAGCGACCTTTTGACTCCCTGCATTTTCAACATGGGTAATAATCTTAAGCTCCTTCAGTTGAAATTTCTCAAACGATAAATTGACCAGTTCTTTGACCGCCTCTGTCATCAGGCCCTTCCCCCAAAAATCTTTGCGTAAAAAGTAGCCTAACTCAGCCTCTCCCTTAATTTCATCCAACTTTTCAAACTTGATGGAGCCGATCATCTGATTAGTTTCCTTATCACAGATCGCCCAAACCCCCAAAGGATTTTTCATGAAATAGTTGGCTAGTACATATTGAGTTTCAGCAAGATCGGCTTGAGCAGGAAAGATAAATTGTAAATTTTCAGGATTCGAAGCAATCTTATAAAAATCTTCCGCATCCTCAAAGAGAAAAGGTCGTAAATACAACCTTTGTGTTTCAATTAGTGAATAGGCAGCTAAGTGTGTCCAAATATTCATTTCAAACTCCATTGTTCGTGTATCCAGCCACCACTATCAGATCCCTAGTTCTGTCACTATTCCTCTACCAACTGGATGTCTGCTCCAAGTTGGGTCAATTTATGAATAATATCTGAATACCCGCGAAGGATGTATTCCACATTTGTAATTTCTGTTGTTCCAGAAGCCATAAGACCTGCAATCACTAAAGCCGCACCAGCTCGAAGATCCGTCGCTTTCACACTGGATCCTGTCAATTGATTTGGCCCTTCATAGATAATGTGGTCGTTCAAGGTCGAGATAGTTGCCCCCATTTTAGCCAATTCTGGTACATGGTTGACCCGTTTTTCATAAATCGTATCAACAATGCGCCCACGTCCAGCAGCCGTTAGGAGCAAAGGTGTGATCGGTTGTTGCAAATCTGTTGCAAAACCAGGATAAGGAGACGTTTTGATCTGGATCGCCTTCAAGCCCGTCTGCTTTTCTACAAAGATACTATCTTCAGAAATGGTCATGCGCACACCCATTTCCTCTAACTTGGCAATATAACTCTCTAAATGCTCGTACAGGACATTATTGATCTGGATACCTTCTCCAATAGCAGCTGCAAGGGCAATATAGGTTCCTGCTTCGATGCGATCTGGAATCACCTGATGTCTCGTTCCATGCAAATGCGGAACACCATCAATGATAATGATATCCGTACCTGCTCCACGAATATGGGCTCCCATGTTGTTGAGCAAGGTTACCACATCGATAATTTCAGGTTCCCGAGCCGCATTTTCGATCACTGTCCGACCTTCAGCCTTGACTGCTGCCAAAATCGTATTGATCGTTGCACCGACACTAACAGTATCCATGTAGATGTTAGCTCCTTGAAGAGGCTTGCCATTAGTCGCAAGTTTCATACTAGAGCCATCCATGGTCATAGCGGCTCCCATCGCTTCAAAGGCCTTCAAATGCAAATCGATCGGACGTGGTCCAAGGTCACACCCACCAGGCAGTCCAACCGTTGCTTGACCATAGCGTCCTAGTAGGCTGCCATAGAAATAATAGGAAGCTCGCAGACTGTTGATCTTTCCAAATGGCATGGGCATATTCTTCACCCCACGTGGATCAATAATCAAACTGTCTTCTTTGCGCTCGATCTTAGCCCCCATGATGGTCATGATTTCAATTAGACTCGACACGTCGGAGATATCCGGTACCCCATCAAGGGTCACGATATCATCCGCCAGAATGGTCGCCGGAATCAGGGCTACTACACTATTTTTTGCACCACTAATGGTCACCTCTCCTTTTAGAGGGCGACCACCATTTATTACAATTTTTTTCATCTTAATAATTTATTAGCTCTTTCAAGTCTTTTTTCCTTTTACTATCGTTTTTGGTAACGGAAATAAAAGGGACAACGTATTCAAAATACTGCATCTATTATACCACAGATTGACCTATTTTTCCATCTGTAGGAATTTTCAAAACGAAAAAAAGCTAGGATCAACTTGACCCTAACTTTTCCATTTCAACTAATTATTTTACAGCTTCTTTCAAGGCTTCTACCTTGTCCAAACATTCCCATGGAAGGTCAATATCTGTCCGTCCCATATGGCCATAAGCCGCTGTTTGACGATAGATTGGACGTTTCAAATCTAGCATTTGGATAATCCCTGCAGGACGAAGATCAAAGAGCTCACGTGCTGCTTTTTCAAGCTTACTTTCAGCGACTGTTCCAGTACCGAAGGTATCAATACGAACAGAGACAGGTTGAGCAACCCCAATGGCATAAGCCAATTGCACTTCTGCTTTCTTAGCAAGACCTGCCGCTACGATGTTTTTGGCAATGTAGCGAGCTGCATAAGAAGCAGAACGGTCTACCTTAGTGGCATCTTTACCAGAGAAGGCACCACCACCGTGACGTGAATAACCACCATAAGTATCCACGATGATCTTACGACCTGTCAAACCTGAGTCCCCTTGAGGTCCTCCGATAACGAAACGACCAGTTGGATTGATGAAGAATTTGGTTTCCTCATCTAGATAAGAAGCTGGAATCACTTCTTTGATGACCTTGTTAATCACATCTTCGTGGATTTGTTCATTGCTGACATCTGGATCGTGTTGAGTTGAAATAACCACTGTATCCACGCGCACTGGGCGGTCGTTTTCATCGTACTCAACAGTAACTTGTGACTTGGCATCTGGACGAAGATAGCTGATTTCCCCAGACTTACGAAGCTCTGCCAAACGACGAACCAACTTGTGGCTGAGTGAAATTGGCAATGGCATGAGTTCTTCTGTTTCATCCACCGCAAAACCAAACATGAGACCTTGGTCTCCAGCTCCAATCAAATCAAGTGGATCTTGATCTGCATTTCCACGAACTTCCAAGGCTTCATTAACCCCTTGGGCAATATCAGGAGATTGTTCCACCAAAGATGGGTGTACTCCTACAGTCTCAGCAGAGAATCCATATTCCGTATTAGTATAACCAATCTCTGCAATGGTATCACGAACCACACGGTTAATATCCACATAAGCAGTCGTTGAAATCTCACCAAAGACATGCACGGAACCAGTATAAACAGCTGTTTCCGCAGCCACGTGAGCTTCTGGATCTTGCTCTAAAATAGCATCTAAAATAGCATCTGAAATTTGGTCTGCAATCTTATCTGGATGCCCCTCAGATACTGATTCAGACGTGAAAAGTTTACGTTCTGACATAAAAATGTCCCCCCTTAAAAAATATTGTTATAGAGTTACAAAGTACTGATAGAAGATTTCTACCACCTTATCGGGACCATATAACACTTCATTATAGCACATTACATATGATATGGAAAATGATTTTTCAAAAAGCCCATTAAATCAGCTTTTTCGGTCTATGCACTACCCAGTTAAACTGACTTAAACAGTCCTCAAAGTTCCTAAAAAGTTCACAAAAATACCCCGTAGGGTATCTATCAATTGACGAGTTCAGCAGGCAAGATCTAGCACCCTCACACGGTGCTTTTTTATCTTCAAAAATGGTAGGCATCCGCGTACCAATGGGTACTCGAAAACCTACCACCTACTTAAATGATAACAGTTCTTTAAAAATTTTCAACCCTATCTACTTTAATCAGTCTCCATTTTTAAATAATATACCTCCAATAAATACCAGGACTCCTAAAACCAAGGATAAAATATTTGGACCTGTCCAATAAGGATCTAGCGTACCTATGATGGAAACAATGAATAAGACGGCTGATGTATTTAAGAGACCCACATTTCCATTCCTCATAGCTATGAAAAGGATGAAAGTCGCAATCATAAAACAAATATAATGGATGGCACCAATATATAAGATCAGTAGATACATGGGGTTTCCTAAAAATAAAGGAAAGATCATAATACCAAGGTGGCAGACTGCTATTATAAGGGCGCTCCATAACCAAGACGAATGAAGAATAATCCTCTTTGGCGAATTTTCTTTATCATTGTTTGATTGTATATCAGCATTCAACTGATCGTTTACATCTATGTCTCCTTCTACTTGAGAGTCCGCCATCTCTGGTTTAGTGTCAATAGATGATAGATCTTGTACTTTCACCTTGGACTCCCAGCTAACTGCAACTTTCTCAAGTAAACTAAAAACACGACAAGCAATATAAATCGATAAGAGAAGATAAAAGAGACCGTAAAAGCTTATACGAGAGATGAAAGAGTATACTGCACCTATCACAACAAGAGAAGATAAAATGAGCAAGAGAGAAAAGACTTTCTGAAGTTTCTCACTTGTACTTGTGATCATAACATTAATCAGAAGTAAAAACATTAACTCCATTACACTGTATCGAAGTGTAAAAGCGTAAATATCACTCGTTCTATCCATACCAATCAATATAAATAGTGGAGAAATATTTGTAGAGGCAACAAATAGTACTAAATAAGCTATCGATGATTTCCAAGCATCTTTACTTTTCCAATTGTTTAAAAGCTCCCTCATTTCTACATTCTTTATAAGCAAGCAAATCCATATTAAACAAATGATATTTAGCACAAAGGAAATGTTCATCAGATTTGTTGGGGAGAAAGGTGGTAAAAAAAACATCAGTAGTTGGGTAATTGATAGGAGAAGAGCAGCTATCAATCCTTCAACATTTAAACGCTGCTTCATGATTCTCCAAATTACCCAGCAAATAATCATTCCATTCCATATAGAAAAAATACTAGAGACAGTGAACAGTGGTGTATTTCCATTTAAATTTTGGGAACTATAGTTCACTACTATACTACTACCATAAGAAACAAGATAAAGAATTGCTTCAAGAATTAGCAGTATACCATACCATTTTTTTCTAGACATAGATTCTCCTCCACCTTCTAAGAAAAGTATTTAACTATCCATTTATTTAAATTATAACATAGTTTGTAATCGTTTTCCTCGCTTACTCTCAGGAATTAATAAAAAAGATAGGATTGAACATCCTACCTGCTATCATCACTCTTCATTTTTTAACAATACAGTTCCAATCAATACCAGCACTCCTACCACAAACGGTGGTATATGATTAATCACCCAATCCGGATAACCCGCAGCAATAAATGAAAAAACATAAATAGCTGCTGCTATAAAAAGAGTTGCTTTATTGGCATTCACTATTCCATTCCAAAGTAGGATGGTTGCAATCACAAAGCTAATCATATGGATCCCCAAAAAGTACAAAAAGCCACCAGCCCACGCTCCCATTGAAAAGAGACCTAATAAAAGTAAAACTATATAAACAATGGCCAAGAACAAAGCAATAGAAAGGATTACAGAATTTCCAATTCTCTTCTCTGGCTTCATTTCATTGTTCGGAAAAAGACTTTCATCTGAAGCATATGCCTCATTTTCTTTATCTACTTCAGGATTTTTTTGTTGATCTGTCATAACTTTCTCCTAACATTTTTAGTTATTCTTTCAAATAATAGCGCTTAAAAATAGAGAGGAAGAACTGATTTAACTATCTCTTTGATCGACCCGAATACTTTTTATTGAGTAGAGTTGACCATACCCATTTTTTAATTAAGAGCTTTTCTCTTCTTCAACTAAGAGTGTTCCAATTAAAACCAGAATACCTAGCAGTAACGGAGCGATTCGAAAAATTTCCCAATCTAGTTCAAAACCCAAGATGATAGACAGCAGATAGAGTCCAACACTCGTATAGAGGAGGCTTTTATTCCCCTTCTTCATCCCTAGTCCAAGTAAAATGGTTCCAATAGCAACACCTAAGAAGTTTGGTGTTAGAAAAATCAACAACATGAAAAATCCCAAAATATTAAAGAAAAAGACAAACAATACAAGATAGATAATGGATAAGTAAAATGTCACTGAAAGAAGAATAGAATGTAAGCTATTTTCTTTTGGAGGATTCTGAACAGATACAGAATTGGGATAATCTTCACTGATCTTACTATGTTCTTTATTTTCCTCAAGATGTTTCTCTTGGTTTGTCATCATTTTCTCCTACCTTTCTTATATTTTTATGTTTTTCCTTTAACACCATTATACTTGATTCCATTATTCTTTTCATGATAGCCATCTATTCAATGCTATCTCTTAAACATTAATTTGGACAGGTTTCCAATTAGATTGCTAACATATCATGAAATGGACTAAAAGCCTTCCCTAAATAAAATCAGCCTCTGCAATAGCTCTTTTCACTTCTTCAATTGGTAAATTGACCAGTTCTACTTCTTTTTCGCGGTAGAGGTATTCGGCATATTCATCGATGCGGTATTGATGGATATAAACGACCCGCTTGCAACCGACTTGAAGCAACTGCTTGGTGCAATTGAGGCAAGGAAAATGCGTCACATAAGCTGTAAATCCTTTGGGAATTCCACGTTCAGCTCCTTGCAAAATAGCATTGACTTCCGCATGAATCGTCCGGACACAATGTCCCTCGACCATGAGGCAGCCATCCTCTAGACAATGATCTGTCCCAGAAACGGACCCATTATAACCTGTTGCAATGACCTTATTATCCTTTACCAGTACAGCCCCAACCTTAGCTCGATTACAGGTCGCACGATTCGAAATCAGTAAGGCCTGTGCTGCAAAATATTCATCCCATGCTAGTCGATTGTGTGTCACCTTTATATCCTCCATCTCTCCTCATATCGGTTACGATTATTTTCATTATAGCATGAAATCAGCAAGAAAAAAAGGCTGAGGAAAACTCCTCAGCCTTGTAAACATTATTTACCAAGTTTTGCTTTAGCTGCATCTGCAAGAGCTGTGAAAGCTGCTGCATCGTTAACAGCCAAGTCAGCAAGCATTTTACGGTTAACTTCGATCTCAGCCAATTTCAAACCATGCATCAATTGTGAGTATGAAAGTCCGTTCAAACGAGCTGCCGCATTGATACGTGTGATCCACAATTTACGGAAGTCACGTTTCTTTTGACGACGGTCACGGTATGCATAGTAGTAAGAGTTCATTACTTGTTCTTTTGCAGTACGGAACAAGATATGTTTAGCTCCATAGTAACCTTTAGCTAATTTAAGAATACGTTTACGACGTTTGCGTGATACAACGCCACCTTTAACACGTGCCATTTATATTTCCTCCAATATTTCCTAGAATTCTTTACTTACGAATACGCGATTATTTCAAGCGAGTAAGCATTGCTTTGATACGTTTGAAATCTCCTGAATGCACCATAGATGCTTTACGAAGATGACGACGTTGTTTCTTAGTTTTTCCGTGGAAACGGTGAGAAGTGTAAGCACGGAAACGTTTAAGTCCACCAGAACCTGTACGTTTGAAACGTTTAGCTGATGCGCGGTGTGTTTTTTGTTTTGGCATGATATTTTCTCCTTTTTTTAACTTTCTGACAGATTATTTCTTGTCAGTTGCTGGCGCCAATTGCATGAACATTTGACGTCCATCCATCTTAGCTCGCTGTTCGATGATCGCCACATCTTGTGTCGCTTCAGCGAAGTCGGCTAAAACTTTAGCACCAATCTCTTTGTGGGTAATCATACGACCCTTAAAGCGAATGGATACCTTCACTTTATTTCCTTTTTCAAGGAATTTGCGAGCATTGCGAAGTTTTGTATCGAAATCACCCTTGTCAATCACTGGGCTCAAACGAACTTCTTTCACGGTCACAACGCTTTGTTTTTTGCGTTGTTCTTTTTGCTTCTTCTGGTACTCAAATTTGAACTTACCGTAGTCCATAATTTTCGCAACAGGAGGTTTAGCTTGAGGTTGAATGAGAACCAAGTCAACATTAGCGTCGTCCGCAAGTGCTTGCGCTTCGCTAAGTGGTTTGATACCCAATTGCTCACCTTCAAGACCGATTAAGCGAACTTCACGTACACGAATTTCATCATTGATGAATAAGTCTTGCTTTGCTATGGTTTTCACCTCTTTTTTATTATTCGA
>JAWGXY010000057.1:0-11814 GCA_032572035.1 Streptococcus parasanguinis | reverse complement strand
GTAGTTGAACCATCGTCAAATGTTGCTGGAACATCATCGTTCATAGGTACACGGCTATCGCCTTCAGTAAATACAGGTTTACCTGTTTGAGTAGCCCCTTGAATATCCGTTGTTTCAGCTGGTGTAGCTGTTGGTGTTACAGGCGTTACAGTTGGTGTGTAAGTCGCAGAGGCTTTAGTGCCGTTCATGTCTTCACGGACTACAGTCACTGCTGGAGCAGTTCCAGTAAATGATTTTTCTGGTACAAAGGTTACAGTTCCGTCTGCTGCTACTGTGTAGGTACCAACGCCGTCAACAGTCTTAGTAGTTGAGCCATCGTCGAAAGTAGCTGGAACGTCATCGTTCATTGGCACACGGCTGTCGCCTTCAGCAAATACAGGCTTACCAGTTTGAGTAGCACCTTGGATATCAGTTGTTTCAGCTGGTGTTGCTGTTGGTGTTACTGGAGTTACAGTTGGTGTGTAAGTTGCAGAAGCTTTTGTTCCATTCTTATCTTCACGAACAACCGTTACGGCTGGTGCTTTACCTGTGAATGATTTCTCAGGAACAAAGGTTACAGTTCCGTCTGGAGCTACTGTGTATGTACCAACGCCGTCAACTGTCTTGGTAGTTGAGCCATCGTCAAATGTTGCTGGAACATCTTCATTGATTTCTACAGTTTTCTCAACCCCATCAACTGTTACGGTTCCACCCTTGAATTCAGGTTTACCAGTTTGAGTAGCACCTTGAATATCCGTTGTTTCAGCTGGTGTAGCTGTTGGAGTTACTGGAACAATTTCAGGTGTGTAGGTTGTATCTACCTTGATGCCGTTTGAGCTTTCAGATTGAACCTTAACAGGCGTTACTTTACCAGTATATGATTTGTCAGTTGGTGTGAAGGTTACTTGTCCAGTTGCTGGATTAATTGAGTAAGTACCAATTTCAGTTGTACCATCTTCAGCATAAGCTGGTGTGCTAGTTACTTCATTACCATCGTTATCCAAAAGTGTGTAGCTATTATCTTTAATGGTGATCGCTTTATCTTGACCATTTACTTGAACAGTTGTTCCTGCAAAGGTTGGTGTTCCAGTTTGTGTCGCACCTTGGATATCTTTAGATGTAGCTGGATTAGCTGTTGGAACAGCTGCTACAACTGTTGGTGTGTAACTTGCATCTGAAGTGATAGTTGAAGTCTTACCGTCTGCATTGGTAATTGTTGCAGTCGCTTGGACTTTCACGCCAGTTGCAGTTCCGACGAAGTCTTTTTCAGGTGTGAAGGTTACTGCTCCTGTAGTTGGATCGATTGTGTAAGTTCCTTCACCTGCTACTGTTACAGTTGTTTCATCTGTTGGTTGACCTGTTGCAGGGTCAATCAATTTCTTACTTGTAATTTGAGCAGTTTCATCATCACTCAAAGCAAATGTAGGAGTCTCAGTTTGAGGAACATTTTGAATGTCTTCAGAAACTTTATTTGTTGGAGTAAGAGTGACTGGATTTACAGTTGGTGTGTAAGTTGCAGAAGCTTTGCTTCCGTTCTTATCTTCACGAACAACGGTTACGGCTGGTGCAGTACCAGTAAAGCTTGGGTCTGGAACAAATGTAACAGTACCGTCTGCTGCTACTGTATAAGTACCAACGCCATCAACTGTCTTAGTAGTTGAACCATCGTCAAATGTTGCAGCAACATCATCGTTCATTGGAACACGACTGTTACCTGCAGTAAATTCAGGCTTACCAGTTTGTGTCGCACCTTGAACACCTGTTGATTCAGCTGGTGTTGCAGTTGGTGTTACCGGAGTTACGGTTGGTGTGTAGGTCGCTGAAGCCTTAGTTCCATTCATGTCTTCACGAACAACCGTTACGGCTGGCGCTGTACCGATGAATGTTTTTTCAGGAACGAAGGTTACGGTTCCATCTGCAGCTACTGTGTAAGTACCTACACCGTCAACAGTCTTGGTTGTTGAACCATCATCGAAGGTTGCTGGAACGGCTTCATTGATAGCTACAGTTTTCTCAACACCATCAACAGTTACTGTTCCACCCTTGAATTCAGGTTTACCAGTTTGTGTAGCACCTTGAATATCTTCTGTTTCAGCTGGAGTTGCTGTCGGTGTGACAGGAACGATTTCAGGTGTGTAGGTTGTATCTACCTTGATACCGTTAGAACTTTCAGCTTGAACCTTGGCTGGTGTCACTGCACCAGTGTAAGATTTATCAGTCGGTGTGAAGGTCACTTGACCAGTTGCTGGGTCAATTGTGAAGTTACCGATCACGGTTGTACCGTCTGCTGCATAAGCTGGTGTCGTTGAAACTTCGTTACCATCTTTATCTAGCAATGTGTAGCTATTGTCTTTAATGGTAATAGCTTTATCTTCACCATTTACTTGAACAGTTTTTCCTGCAAAGGTTGGTGTACCGGTTTGAGTCGCACCTTGGATATCTTTTGAAGTTGCAGGGTTAGCTGTTGGAACAGCGGCTACAACTGTTGGTGTGTAGGTTGCATCTGAAGTGATGGTTGCTGTCTTACCGTTCGCATTGGTAATCGTTGCAGTTGCTTGAACTGTCACACCAGTTGCAGTTCCAACGAAGTCTTTTTCAGGTGTGAAGGTGACCGCTCCTGTAGTAGGATCGATTGTATATGTTCCTTCACCTGCTACTGTCACAGTTGTTTCATCAGTCGGTTGACCAGTTGCTGGATCCACCAATTTCTTGCTAGTGATTTCAGCAGTCTTGTCGTTACTCAATTCAAAGGTTGGTGTTTGGGTTTGAGGAACGTTTTGAATGTCCGCAGAAACCTTGTCTGTAGGAGTCACTGTGATTGGAGTAACCGTTGGTGTGTACTTAGCGGTTGCTGTCTTAAGGTATTCATCACGGACGGTACCGTCTTTATCTTTTCCGACAGGTGCTGTTACTGATACGGTAACACCTTGAGCTGTACCTGTGAATCCTGGTTCTGGAACAAAGGTTACTTTACCAGTTGCATCGTCAATGCTGTAAGTTCCTTCACCTGCTACTGTTACAGAGGTTGCATTGGTTACTTGACCAGTCGCTGGGTCCACCAATTTAGCAGGGTATTCCAAGCTTGGAGTGACAGAGATCTTTTCGCCATTAGCATTCGTTGTAGTTGTGTTAAAGGTTGGTGTACCAGTTTGAGTCGCACCTTGGACATCAGTTGAAGTCTTATCAACCCCTTCAATTTCCGTTGGTGTAACAGTTGGGATATAAAGACCATCCATAGTATTCAAAACAGTATCTACATTGGCTTCATCAGCTGGGAATTTTGTTGACCAACCAGTATCGTAGCCATTGCTGTCTGTACGACGGATAGAGATACCGTCAGCTGTTCCAAGGAAGTGATCTTCGGGAATGAACTCAACATCCACAGAAGTTCCGTTTGAAGTGATCTTGTACTTCCCTTGACCAGCTACAGCATAGTAGCCATCTGCACCAGGTGTTACGACTTGCCCCGTACGGTTATCTATCATTTGTGGAGCTACTGTTTCATCAATTTTTGCTGACTCAGTTAGGCTATAGCCTTGCAAACCTCGAGCAGTAAAGGCTACGGTTGCTGTTTGTTTTGCACCTTGAGGGCCAGTTGTTTCTTTAAATTCCCCTTTTGGTGGGTGAGTGATTTGAGTCTTAAAGTCTTCAACCTCACCAGAGAAAGCCATCCCCGTTGGGCTTTCAATTTGATCAGCATCCTTAGCAATCCGGACACGAACACCTAATTCATTGACACTAGGATCAATATAGGTTTTACTCTTTGTAAATCTTAACGTAGCCGTTCCATCTTGGGTAATGGTTGTTAAATCAGACCGTTCATCTTCATCGAAGGTTCCGTTTTGGTTGAAATCTACCCAACCATAGATGTTAGCTTTTGATGCTCCATCCGTATGAGCTTCCACTGAAATGGTGTAATTACCTGGACGTGTCCGGTCCATCTTGATCAGCTCATTGGTTTTCCCTTTGAGATCATTTGGAAGTAATTGGTCGATGCCTTCATCCGCAGTGGTCGCCTTGTCATCACCCGTCCAATCAAGCGTATTGTTTTCATCCATATCAGGGCTTAAGTGACCTAGATAAGGTTGGTTTACTTTCTTACCTGTTACACCATCTACAGTTGCAATCGAATGAATCGCCTTCCCGTAAGATGCTGGCGCATCTCCTTCATCGAGCGGGAAGAATCCAAGCATGGCTGATTGTTTACCACTTGAAGCAATGTAAAGACCAACTTCAGAAGCTCCTTTTGTCATAACAAGGGGAACGGCAGAAGGACCTGCAGAAATATTTGGCCCGAAGACCCCTGTTCCGAGGCCTCCAGTTGTTAAATCAGCACTTCCAAAGTACTTCCAAGCAACCGCTTTTTTATCTGGCCCCACTTCATTTGCACGTTTAAGTAGGTTAAGGTTCGTCGAATAGTAATTCGTACCTTCTATATTAAAGGTAGGATTTGGGCCAAATAAATTGTCTGTATCTTGTGGAATAAAGGTTTTAGTAGATCTTCTTCCATATTTATACCACTCCCCAATTTGTTGCCAACCTTCTCCGTTTGTGGTGAAAATAACCGATTCACCAGGATTAGCGGACTCACCATCTGCCATGACTACAGCAGGTTTGACGGCTTTGCCACGGAAGGTAGCAGAAATTTCAAACTGAACACCAATATTGCCACCATCAAACTCGGAACTGATGGTTGTTTTTTTAGTGCCAGTATCGATGCCTTCACCTTTTATTTCTGTCCAACGGTTTTGAGCTTCGTCAATAATTTTAGCTTCTTCACCATTATTAAATGCTTTGTTAGTTGCAGCACTAGTAGTTGTTCCTATATATCCGTTCTTAGCATTTGGGTCATAGGTAGCCTTTTCAGCTTCAGTCGCTCCACGTTCTTCTAAGCGCTTTTTGTAGATTTCTGTCGCTTGGAAGGGTTTTAAGGATTTAACTTTGATAGTAACCACATAGCCAGGCATGATTTCCTTGGTGTAGGTTGAGCCCACTTGAAGGGCCAGATTTCCGCTTGATGTAGTCGTCGTTCCTGTCCAGCTAGCTGTATCGCCAAAGTCCAACCAAGAGATTTGGCTGGCTAAGTCTTTAGCATTGATATTTGTTGTAAAGCCAGGTTTTTCAACTTTCGGAGTTGAAGTTGCGTCTTCAACGTCATCCCCGATCAAGCTTGGATCATTTGGGTCACCAAGAGCACGACGATTACGACGCTTAGGACCAGAAGTCTCTGCTGTCACAGCATTGTTTTCTGAGGCTGGTGCTACGACACCAGCAGCCACTTCTTCTTTCTTATCTGTTGCAGCTGCTTCTGCTGCCTTGTTTGCTGGCGTAGTTGCTTCTAATTTTGGTGTTGCAGCGGTTGATGTTCCCGGTGCAGTTGAGGTAGCAGATGTTGCTGAAGCTGCTGTACTTGTGCTACTT
Source organism: Streptococcus parasanguinis (assembly GCA_032572035.1). Classification (GTDB taxonomy): domain Bacteria; phylum Bacillota; class Bacilli; order Lactobacillales; family Streptococcaceae; genus Streptococcus; species Streptococcus parasanguinis_AB. Next base: position 6,414 of record JAWGXY010000057.1, on the reverse strand, counting down.
GCTTCACTAGTTGAAGCAGGTGCTGTTGATGTTGCTGCAGCAGTTGAAGTCTCTGGTGCAGTGATTGCTGCGTTTGCATCATAAGTAGATGTCGTTGCAGCTGTTGATGTTGCTGAAGTTGCTGTAGCTGTTGACGCTTCAGGCGCTTCTGACGCTGTTGCAACTGCTGCTACACTTTCACTTGTCGTATCTGTCTTTTCTTCTGCGGCTGCACTTGCGGCTGTCCCAACCATGACAAGTGTTCCCAATAGTACAGAGCAAACACCCACATTCAATTTACGAATTGAGAATCTGCTAATACGATCATTAAATAAGTCTTTCCCCATCTAATGGACCTCCATATTTATCTATAAATTAACATTCTTTTTAAAATTGTTTAGTTTTTACAAACCTTATCTATTTTAACAAAAACCGAACGATTTTCAAAACATATTGACTCAAAAATGAGTAAAAATTTTTAGCTAAAATTGTTTTAATTCTAAAAGGATTTTACCCATAGATCAGGGCATCAAAAAACCTTGATTTATCACTAAATCGCAAGATCGAACTTCAATTGTGGCTTCACTGGATCGTAATCGACCAGTTCAAAATCTTCTGGTTTGATGTCAAAGAAATTGGTTCCATCTGGCACATTCAAGACCAGGTGTGGCTGACAATCTGAAGGCTCGCGACGGAGTAACTCTTCAGCCTGTTCAAATTGATTATCATAAATATGAAGGTTATTAATGAAGTAAAAGAACTTTCCAACCTTCCAGCCAAAGTGCTTGGCAATCATCATCTGAAGAGCTACATATTGCATGGCATTGATATGGTGGGCTACCAACATATCATTTGAACGCTGGGTCAGGGTAGCATCTAGATAAATCTCTCCATCAACCCGCCTCACGTCAAACATGGTTTGAAATGCACATGGTAAGAGTCCGTCGGTCTCCTCAAAGGCATCATAATCCCAGAGCGAGATAATATTGCGGCGATTCCAGGGATTGGCTTCTAATTGTTTGAGGATTTTATTGGTAATGTCATGCTTTTTGACCACAGCACCATAGCGTTGACCAATAGTACGACTATCCCCTACTTCCCAGTCGTTCCAATAATGGACATTGTATTTATCTTCTAACAGGTCTAAGCTATTCGACTGATCCTGGTAGATCCAGAGCATCTCTTTGATGGCTGATTTAATCGCGATGGGACGAAGGGTCGTGATAGGAAACTCGCCTTTTGAGAGATCAAACTCCATAAAGGCTCCCGTGATGTACTTGGAGTTGGCCGTTCTACCATCCTTGTATTTAGGTCGGGCCTGTTCAGACCAAACACCTTCTTCCATGATTTTCCGAATATACTCTTTAAAAATGGTATCTGCTTTTGTCATATCTCCTCCTTTAATCTACTATTGCTTTCATTATATCACAGGATAAAGAAAAAAGGAGAGGCAAATCTCCTTTTAATCTTATTGTAATACTAGAGATGCGGCACCGATGACACCCGCATCATTTCCCAAAGTAGCAAGCGCCAATTGAGTAGATTCACGTACTTGTGGGAATGAGTTTTCTTCAAAGACCTTGCGCACACCATCCAAGAGGAAGTCTCCAGCAGCAGATACCCCACCACCGATAACGATCTTAGACGGGTTCAAGGTTGAACCGATGTTAGCAGCAGCAAGTCCAAGGTAACGTGAGAAGTTCTTGTAGACGATCAAAGCAAGAGCATCGCCTTCTTTTGCCAGGTCAAAGACCGTTTTAGCCGTTACTTCTTCTCCATTGTCGATCAAGACTTTCAATTGAGAGTCCCCTTCGTACTCATCTGCATAACGACGAGTCAAGTTGACGATCCCTGTTGCTGATGCAACCGTTTCAAGACAGCCTTTTTTACCACAGGTACATTGGATTGGATCATCAAAGTCAACCGTGATGTGACCAAGTTCTCCAGCAGCTCCACGCACACCGTGCAAGAGACGACCTTCAGCGACGATACCACCGCCAACACCTGTACCAAGTGTCATGAAGACAACATCTGGTTGGTTTTCACCAGCCCCTTTCCAACGTTCACCCAAAGCAGCAACGTTGGCATCGTTATCAATGAAGAATGGAATATGAAGGGCACTTTCGATCTTTTCTTTAACTGGTTGAAGGGTCTTCCAGTTCAAGTTGTAGGCCCCGATAACTGTACCTTTTTCACGGTCAACAACACCAGGCGATCCCATTCCGATTCCTTGGAATTCAGAAGCATCAAGTTCAAGCATCTTCAAACGATGCGCGATTGATTCGATCATATCGTCGACGATATGGCTACCTTCATCCAAAATATTTGTTTTAATAGACCATTTTTCTTGAACTTCCCCATCTAAAGTGAGGATAGCAAACTTGATGGAAGTTCCTCCAAGGTCAATACCGATAATTTTTTTAGACATCTGTAACTCCTTTCAAACTTGTAAACACTTACAGTTCTATTATATCAGACTTTTAGATAAATGCAAAGGTTTGCACGTAACTTTTCTTAACTTTTTAACAAGAGACTAAAGGATTGAAATCCTAAAATGAGGAAAATCAAACCAATAATATTTAATAGAAAGACACTTATCGAGAGTGGACTAACGATTAAGAATAAGCCGATGAAGAGTTGTAGCAAGGCAAAGAAAATATAACGCTTGGACAGTTCTTCAACCTTCCTCGAGTAGAAATTGGCTTTTCGGAAGTTTAAAATCGAACGATAGATCAGCCAAATTCCTAAAGTAACTGGAAAGACAATCGGCAAGGTCTTGTAGCCATAGAGCAGTAAGTAGACCGCAAAAACCAAGGCGACCATACTGTGAAAGAGCTGTTGCTGCTGAATGATACCAGCTTGGCGCAATCTGTAATAGCGTGAAAAACGCGAAAGGGAAATTAAAAAGAAGCCACAGGAAATCAACCAGCTAAATGAGCCGATGTGCTCAATCGGATTGATAAACAAGACGATACCGATAATGGTAAAAATAGTGGCTGAAATTCCAAGGGATATCCGGTTCAATTGATTCATAGGGCCTCCTTATTCATCTAATTCGCTCAGGTATTCATAACGATCGTACTTCTCAAGCAATCGCTCATTTTCCTGATCTAATTCCTTTTGAAGGGCTGACAATTTGCCAAAGTCAGAGCCGTTTTCATTCATCTCCACTTCAATCTCTGCGATCCGATTTTCAATGGCTTCGATATCTGCTTCAATGCTCGCCCACTCCTGCTTCTCCATGTAGCTCATGCGCTTCTTATCTTCTTTTGGCTTAACAGGTTTTTCTTTTTCAACCTTGTGACTGGCCGTTACTTGAGCTGCTTCAAAGTCTTTTTCATCTAGGTAATCCGTATAATTGCCAAAGAACTCACGAATGCCCCCATTTTCAAAAGCCAGGATCTTGCTTGCGACCTTGTCTAGGAAATAGCGGTCGTGGCTAACGGTAATGACGGGACCTCCAAAGTTTTGAAGGAAGTTTTCCAAAACCGTCAAGGTGGCGATATCCAAGTCATTAGTCGGCTCATCGAGGAGAAGCACATTAGGTTTTTCAATCAAGAGTTTTAAGAGAAAGAGGCGCTTCTTCTCACCACCGGAGAGTTTTTCAATCAAGGTTCCGTGCATGGAACGTGGGAAGAGAAATTGCTCCAAGAGATCAGCAATCGAAGTCGTCCCAACGGTTGTCTTCACTTCCTCAGCAACTTCCTGGAGGAAATTAATCACGCGCTTGCTCTCATCCAACCCATCAATCTGTTGAGAGAAATAAGCCACTCGCACGGTTTCCCCGATAATGACTTGTCCAGACTGAGGCTGGAGTCGCTCAGCGATCAGATTGAGTAGGGTAGACTTGCCGACGCCATTATCCCCAACAATCCCGATGCGGTCCTTATTTTGCACTAAGAGGTTAAAGTCCTGTAAAATCGGCTTGTTTTCAAAAGTAAAACTCACATCTTTAAACTCGATGACTTTCTTTCCGATTCGGCTGGTCTCAAAGTTCATCTCCAAATCTGTCTGGTTGCTTTGACCAGACAAGTCTTGCTTGAGATCATGGAATCGATTGATCCGTGCTTGTTGCTTGGTCGCACGCGCCTGAGGTTGACGCCGCATCCAGGTCAACTCCTGCTTATAGAGTTGCTGCTTCTTATGAAGAAGGGCTGCATCACGCTCGTCTTGCTCAGCCTTTAAGCGGACATAATCCTGGTAGTTGCCCTGATACTCGATCAAGCCACCTCGATCCAACTCAAAGATCCTTGTCGAGATATTATCCAAGAAATAGCGATCGTGGGTAATGAAGAGCACGGTTTTCTTAGAGTTCTTCAAGAAATTGGTCAACCATTCGATGGTATCAATGTCCAGGTGGTTGGTCGGCTCATCTAGTAAGAGCAGGTCGTGATGAGACAGCAAAACCTGTGCCAGTTGCACCCGACGACGTAAGCCCCCAGATAGATCCCCAACTTTGGCATTCAAATCTTCAATCCCAAGTTTGGAAAGGACTGTCTTAACCTGACTCTCGATTTCCCAAGCATTGAGCGAATCCATCTCCGCCATGACCTTTTCAAGACGGGCTTGGTTCTCTTCTCGGTAATCCGCCATCAAGTATTCATAATCGCGAATGAGCTGCATTTCGCGCAAATCACTAGATAGCACCGTATCCAAAACCGTTTTTTGATCATCAAAGTCTGGCTCCTGCGTCAAGTAACCAATTGTATAATCGCTCTTGGCAGAAAAAGGACTCACATCTCCATCAAAGCCAGAGCGACCTGACAACACATCTAACAGCGTGGTTTTTCCAGTTCCATTGACCCCGATCAATCCGATCCGATCCAAGTCATGAATGATAAAGGAAATCTCACGAAAGACGGTCTTATCTCCGACAGATTTGGTTAATTTATCGACAATAAAATCGCTCATTTTTCCTCCTCTTTTGCTTGCTGGATATAGGCGATGATGGCCTCTTTTTCATTGGCCAGTTCCCCATCGACAATGGCATATTCAATTTTTGTCAAAATCTCTCCCAAGGCTGGACCTGGTTGAAAACCATATTCTTTGATCAGCATACCGCCATTGACCACCACTTCATGCTTATCATGAATGGTCAAGCTATCATAGACACGCTCAATGGCCAAATAATCCACACTCAAGGCATAGGCTTCCCGGAGCTCTTCAGCCACTAGCAACAAACGCTTCTCATACTTATAGCAGGCACGCTTGTCTAGACTTCCTTTTTCTCGGAGCTTTAGAATCTCCACGATCTGCTCCACCGTCTTGGCAAACTCTCTAGAGGTCTTCCATTTTTTAAAGAATTTTGGAATATCTTGAATCTCGAGTGCTAAGACCAAAGCAGCCCAGGCTTGCTCAGAGGTTGAAAAGGTATATTCTAGCTCTATGTCAAACAAACGCTCGATCGCTTCTTTACGATCCTTCATCTCTGGCAGATAGTGATAAGCACCACTTTCTAGCATTGCCTCCAAGCCCTGTCTCCAGTATGGGGAAAGCAAGAGTTTATCAAACTCGATGAAGGTACGCTCTACTGAAATCTTCTCAAGTAAGGGAGCACACTCCTTCATGGCATCAAAGGTTGCCTCTTCTAATTCAAAGCCGAGACTGGCTTGAAAACGAAAGCCTCGCATGATCCGGAGCGCATCTTCGTTAAACCGTTCATGAGGAAGTCCAACGGCCCGAAGGACCTTGTTTTCTAAATCTTCTAGTCCATGAAAGAGGTCAACAATTTCTCCTTTTTCATTTAAGGCAAAGGCATTGACGGTGAAATCACGGCGCTTGAGGTCTTCTTCAAGCGAGCGTACAAAAGACACGGAGCTCGGGCGACGATAATCTACATAGACATCCTCCGTCCGGAAGGTCGTAATCTCATATTCTTGCCCATTTTCAAGGACCAAGACGGTCCCATGTTCGATACCGACATCTACTGTTCGATCAAAAATCGCCTTGGTCTCTTCTGGGTAAGAGGAGGAAGCGATATCGACATCATGAATTGGACGATCCAAGAGGGAATCTCGGACAGATCCCCCTACAAAATAGGCCTCAAAACCAGCTGCTTTAATCTTTTCTAATATTGGTAAAGCCTCCTGAAACTCAGAAGGCATCTTTTCTAATCTCATAGTAAGTGTTCCAAACCATAAACAAGCTCATGACGCTTGACAACTTCTTTAATCCCTAGATTTACTCCTGTCATGAAGGAAACACGATCATAGGAATCATGACGGAGAGTCAAGCCTTCGCCTTGGCTACCAAAAATCACCTCTTGGTGAGCGACTAGGCCAGGCAATCGAACCGAATGGATGCGCATCCCTTCAAACTCTGCCCCTCTTGCTCCAGGCATCAACTCTTCTTCATCTGCTGCACCTTGCTGGATCTTCTCGCGCTTCTCAGAGATCAACTCAGCGGTTTTAATTGCTGTTCCACTCGGTGCATCTT
>JAWGXY010000056.1:0-11935 GCA_032572035.1 Streptococcus parasanguinis | reverse complement strand
CAATTGAACTTTACCACCAAGACGTTCAGTAAGAGCTTTCCAACCGTCCCAGTCGTTTTCGTCCATACCATCTTCGATAGTGATGATTGGGTATTTGTTTACCAATTCTTCAAGGTAGTCGATTTGTTCAGCAGCAGTGCGGACAGCAGCTCCTTCACCTTCGAATTTAGTGTAATCGTAAACTTTGCGTTCTTTATCGTAGAATTCTGATGATGCACAGTCAAATCCGATAAATACGTCTTTACCTGGAACATAACCAGCAGCTTCGATAGCAGCGATGATAGTTTCTACACCATCTTCAGTTCCGTCGAAACGAGGAGCGAATCCACCTTCGTCACCAACGGCAGTTTCAAGACCACGACCTTTAAGGATTTTCTTAAGTGCGTGGAAGATTTCAGCACCCCAACGAAGAGCTTCTTTGAATGTAGGTGCACCCGCAGGTACGATCATGAATTCTTGGAAAGCGATTGGAGCATCTGAGTGAGAACCACCATTGATGATGTTCATCATTGGAGTTGGAAGAACTTTAGTGTTGAATCCACCAAGGTAGCTGTAAAGTGGGATTTCAAGGTAGTCAGCAGCAGCACGAGCTACAGCGATAGACACACCAAGGATTGCGTTTGCTCCCAATTTACCTTTGTTAGGAGTACCGTCAAGAGCGATCATAGCACGGTCGATAGCTTGTTGATCACGTACATCATAGCCGATGATTGCTTCAGCAATAATGTTGTTTACGTTGTCAACAGCTTTTTGAGTACCAAGACCACCGTAACGAGATTTGTCACCGTCACGAAGTTCAACTGCTTCGTGTTCACCAGTAGAAGCTCCTGATGGAACCATACCACGTCCATGAGCACCTGATTCAGTATAAACTTCTACTTCAAGTGTTGGGTTACCGCGTGAGTCTAGGACTTCGCGAGCGTAAACATCAGTAATAATTGACATTTTCTACTCTCCTTATTGAGTTATATTTTTTACTCCTCTATCATATCGTAATTAGCTTATTTTTTCAAGAAAAAACAAGGAAATCTACGAAAATTGAGAACTTTTTAACAAGAAAGCGATTCCACTCTCTTTTTTCTTCCATTTCCCTCCTTGTTTAATTTTTTCGCATCCTTCTATTCTTCTGCTACGCTTTATGCTATACTAAGCTTATGACAGATATTAATAAAACAATTTTAGAAAAAGCTGCTGGTCCTACTCGGTTCAATCCGGATGAGCAACGTCGATTTTTGGAGACTTATGAGGAGCGGGTGATTGCTTCATGCACCTTGGAGGAGGCAAGGGACAAGATATACCTGGAGCAGTATTCGACAATCCTCTCTGATATTTCAGAGCACTTTCATCCTGTTTTGGTCAAGATCTCCCCAGCTTTAGATGAAAGCAGCCAGCTACAATATTTGAAAAAAACCAAGGATCTTGGACTTGTGGCAAGCATCGTTTCGGATGACTGTCGCCATTCTCCCTTTGGTCTCATCATCCATACGGATCATCCATCTGGAATTTCACCAACAGACATGAGTCTCCAGTATCCAAATTTATTTGAAAAGAAAGAAGAGACTGCTAGTCCAGAAAAGAAACCATTTTGGAAACGTCTCTTTAGCTAAAGAAAAACCAATGGAAGGGAACATCTCCTTTTCATTGGTTTTTTAGTTTGCTTTTATTTTTAAAAGGTTCCCAATATTTCGAGCGCAGGAAATTAGATTTCTTTCAGCATGAGCGAGTGCATCTGCTACCCCACAAGGACCAGGTACGATAGAGAAGGCAGCTTCAATGTGATGACTAGGAAAAGCAGGCAAATCCTCCGCTAAGCTACCACAAATAGCAAGCACTTGTATCTTTTCTGGTGTTCGTTTGGCCACCCCGACAGGTGCCTTCCCAGAAAGAGATTGGAGATCCATCCTACCTTCCCCGACCACGACCAGATCAGCTTTTTGTACTTTGTGATCAAAGTCAATCAAATCGAGACTTTTCTCAATTCCAGATGAAATCTGACCTCCCGCAAAAGCAACCAAGCCAGCAGCCATCCCACCTCCAGCTCCGGCGCCAGGCATAGACAAAATTCGTGCATCAGCTAGCTGGTAAAAATCCTGCATAGTCTGATCAACAGCTGGAAATAGAAGGGGATTCAATCCCTTTTGCCCACCAAAGATATAGGTCGCTCCTTGACTGCCACAGAGAGGATTGGTTACATCCGTTAAGACTTGGAGCTCGATGTCTTCTAAAGCTTTTGGAACCGCACTGGTATCTATTCTAGCCACACGACCGAGCGAAGCCCCTACAGGACGAAGTAGATGGCCTTGATCATCATAGAAGGCTACCCCTAATCCAGCTGCCATCCCAATCCCACCATCATTCGTTGCAGAACCGCCAATTCCCACACAGATCGTTTTAACCCCTTGGTCAACCAATTGCAAAATAAGTTCACCAATTCCTCGTGTCTCTAGTTCTAGTGGATTGCGTTTTTCAGCTGGGATAGAGCCTAAGCCAACAAGAGAGGCCATCTCAAAAAAAGCCATCTCATCTTTTTGGTAGTAAGACATTGAAACAGGCTGTCCAAATGGTCCGGTTACTTGAGTTTGGTACTCCGTTACATCCAGAACTCCAGCTAGGGTTTCCATGGTGCCTTCGCCTCCATCCCCAATAGGAAGGAGGTCAAAAGTTGCATCTGGTAGAGCCTCTTGAAATCCTTTTTTCAAGGCTTCTGCTACTTGTTTGGCAGATAAGGATTCTTTAAATGAATCCGGGGCTAGTAGGATATGCATGCTGTTTCCTTTCTATGCTGGTCTAGAATTTCAAGAACAAGGCTTAAATCCCTCTTCTCGATACGATATGGGGCTCGCTCAGCGACGATTGGCTTGGCCATAAAGGCAATCCCGATTCCGGCTGTTTCAATCATGGGAAGATCATTGGCACCATCTCCCATAGCAATCGTCTGACTTCGTGGAATATGATTTTCTCTCGCCCATGTCAGGAGGAAGTCTTTTTTTCTTTCAGGGGTCACAATCTCTCCGAGCACTTTCCCTGTCAGACGGCCATCAAAAGTCTGCAAACGATTAGCACGAACTAGATCAATTCCTAAAGACTTCGCGATAGGATCGATGACTTCATGAAATCCCCCTGAAACAAGGCCAACCTTGTAACCTCTTTGATGAAGTTCCGTGATTAAGACCTTAGCTCCCGGTGTGACGTCCATCTGCTCTACAATTTTCGGAAAGATAGAGGCCTCTAATTCCTTCAATAAAGCGACACGCGCCTCTAAAGATGCTTTAAAATCCAACTCTCCATTCATTGCTTGTGCCGTAATCTCTGCTACTTTTTGTCCCACGCCAGCTTCTTGAGCTAGTAAATCAATTCCTTCTTGTTGGATCAAAGTTCCATCTACATCCATAACGAGGAGACCTGTTACTTCTTTCATCGCTTTCCTTTCTTATTTCTCCCTTACTATACAAAAATAGGGTTTAAATTTCAAGTTTCAATGATCAATTGAAGATAAAAAAAACGACCTCCTAAAAAGTCGTTTTTTTGTTATTAGAAGCGAATTTGCTCCCGAGTTTTTTCATACGAAGTAACAAAGCGATCTGTCACTCCAGCTTCTACCATCTCCAAAGCATCTGAGATGACCTTAAAGGAAGCTGCATAGTCATATTCTCTTTCGAAAATATAAAGGGATTCATCAAAAGCTGCTTGCACATGATCATCAAATGAACGGTAACGGTTCGAGTATTGCAATAACTGCTCGGTTAAAGTAGCATTTTGTACAATTCGATAAGTCGCTTCTTCCAATTCATTCATATCATTTGTCAAAATATCTAACAAACGATTGGTTGACTCGATGTTGATTTTATCCCCTTCCAACTCATCCATCAAAGCCTCTGTATTGTTGCTTGCTGTGAAGAATAATTCCAAGAATTCTTGAGGGATTCCTGGCAAGTTTCGCTTGTCCATATAGCGTTTAATGGCATGCAAACGGTTGGCATAGATGTTAACTTTTTGGCGAGCATTGGCATCGTCTTTTTCAACTTTTGAAAGGGAATCACTCAAGCCGATTTGCTCATCTTCGATTTCTTTCAAGCGAGCCTCAATAGCTTCTAACTCTTCTTCTACGATAGAATAAGCTTTTTGTGTTTCAGATGAATCTTTCAAGGCATCTTCTACCACATTTTCTTGTGAAGATAGCTCAGCTTCCAACTCTTTTAACTGTTGGCTGAAAGCTTCATTCAAGACGAATGTTTTACCAAGGCGTTCCACTTCTGCTGCAAGGTTGCTATTGTTATCTTTTGCGTGTTTCAAATAGCCAGGCAGTTGTTTCACTAACTTCTTCACAACTTTTTGTGATTCAATTTCACGAGTAAAGATGTGATACAATGCATCGATTTCTTCTTGAATTTGTTCATTTTCGTAAATGGCATTGTCCAATTCAAGGGCGGATACATTTGCCATATTGTTCTTCAAGGAAGCATGCAACTGTTGGAAACGAGATTCAATATCTGTTTCAGTGAAGTGGTAGCCAGATTCCAAAAGCTTGCGGTAGCCACTTTCCAAATCCTCTAATTGGTCTGGAAGTTTTGACTGAAGAGCGGTGACAATTTCTGGCACTCGCTCAACAATTTGTTTTAAGGCCACAATATGGTTCTCAGCTGTATCAAGGATTTCAGCTGCTTCAACAGGGTCACCTGAAGAATTCAAGGTGACAAATTGTGAAAACTCAGATTGAATATTTCCAATTTGTTTTTCAATTTCAGGAAGCGCACTGCCATAACGATCTGGGTCTGAAGTGACTTCTTTTTGAAGTTCCTCAAACATATCCAAGGCATGAACCACGCGTCCGCTATTCTTTTGTTCCTGCTCTTCCAGATCAGAAAGGGCTTTGCGAATCGCCTTGATATCTTCGTCGATCAATTGGATCTGACTTTCGATATTGTCAATGGCTTGTTTAGCCTTCATGAAACGGAAAGAATTATTATAGCCTTCCGCTTCAAACAGATTGTTTTCAATATCAGCAAATGAATTTAAGGATAAATCTACCCATTTTTGATTCCATTCACGAAATGCAATTTGACTTTGACCAATCAAATGCATGTTTTTTACGGCCTCTACTTCATCGTTGACCGGAAGGTTGTATAACTTTTCTTTTCGTTCTTCCAGTGCTGCCAGTAAGGCTTCATTTCGTTTTCTCAAAATGACTGCAACCACATATCCTACAATCAAGATAAGGGCGACAATAAAGATGAGAACAATTAGTCCACTAGACATATAAAAACTCCTTCATCGTATTACTTGAACGTAATCCTAGTAATTATACCATAAAATATCCATTAATGGGAAGCGTTCGGTGAATTTTATACATCGAGTGTACTATATTCAGCGTTTTCTTCGATAAATTCACGACGTGGTTCCACGCGGTCACCCATCAACATATCAAAGATCTTATCAGCTTCCGCAGCATCGTCTACTGATACTCGTGCCATCAAGCGGTGTTCTGGATTCATGGTTGTTTCCCATAATTGGTGATCATCCATTTCTCCAAGACCTTTATAGCGTTGGATGGTTGGTTTTGAGCGACCTTCTGAATAGCGTTCCAAAGCCGCAGCTAATTCTGCTTCTTGGTTGGCTCCAGGTTGGATATATTCTTTGATCTCACTACCGACTTTAACCCCATAGATTGGTGGTTGGGCGATATAAACATATCCCGCTTCCAAGACCGGTTTCATATAGCGATAGATCAAGGTTAACAGAAGGGTTCGAATATGAGCGCCATCAACATCTGCATCGGTCATGATGACTAATTTTTGATAACGTGCTTTTGTAACATCAAATTCTGCACCAAATCCAGTTCCCATAGCAGTAAATAAACTACGGATCTCTTCATTGGCTAGAATTTTGTCCATACTTGCTTTTTCAACGTTCAAGATTTTACCACGAATTGGTAAAATCGCTTGGAATTCCCGATTTCGACCTGATTTTGCAGATCCTCCGGCTGAATCCCCTTCGACGATAAAGAGTTCTGTTTCTTCTGGATTGTTTGAAGAACAATCTGCCAATTTACCAGGTAGGTTGGAAATCTCAAGTCCTGATTTCTTACGAGTCACTTCACGCGCCCGCTTAGCAGCTACGCGGGCTTTCGCTGCTAAAATCCCTTTTTCGACGATTTTCTTAGCTATTTGTGGATTTTCCAAAAGGAAATCCGAAAAGGCGTCACTAAAGAGTCGATTGGTAATTTTAACAACTTCTGAATTTCCAAGTTTGGTCTTGGTTTGTCCTTCAAACTGTGGATTTGGATGTTTAACTGAGATAACTGCTGTTAAGCCTTCTCGAACATCTTCCCCAGTTAGATTGTCTTCATTTTCTTTTAAGAGTTTATTTTTCTTAGCGTAATCATTGATGACACGAGTGAGAGCTGTACGGAAGCCCTGTTCGTGCGTCCCACCTTCATGAGTATGGATATTATTGGCAAAACTCATGACCGTCTCATGGTAGCCGGTGGTATATTGCATGGCTACTTCAACAGTAATATCATCCATTTCCCCATCTGTGTAGATCGGAGTTTCAAAGATGACATCTTTGTTTTCATTGATGTATTCAACGTAACTAGAAATCCCGCCTTCGTAGTGGTAATGCTTTTCTTGCTCCAGGCCTTCTCGCTTATCCGTCAAGGAGATACGCAAACCACGATTTAGAAAGGCTAATTCTTGAATCCGCTTGTTCAATTTTTCAAAATCATACTCAGTCGTTTCCGTGAAGATTTCTGGATCTGGAATAAAGTGGACGGTTGTTCCTGTGCGGTCTGTTTCTCCAATGATCTTTAAATCATCTACAACATGTCCGCGTCGATATTCTTGGTAATGGATACTGCCATTTTTATAGACACGAACATCGAGGGATGTGGAGAGGGCATTTACTACGGAAGATCCTACCCCGTGAAGACCACCAGATACCTTGTAGCCGCCTCCGCCAAATTTTCCTCCCGCGTGAAGCACTGTAAAGACAGTTTCAACGGCAGGTCGACCTGTCTTTTCTTGGATATCCACTGGGATCCCACGACCATCATCGACAACCGTGATCGAATTATCTGCTTCAATGAAAACTTCAATATGGCTAGCAAAACCAGCTAAGGCTTCGTCGATCGAGTTATCAACGATTTCCCAGACCAGATGATGAAGACCTTCTTTTGAGGTAGATCCAATATACATTCCCGGACGCATCCGAACGGCTTCTAGTCCTTCCAAGACCTGAATCTGACTGGCATCATATTCTTGTGCTTGATTTTCTTGCTGTTTATCCTCTGTCATAATTTCCCTTTTCTATTCAAATATAAACTGGTGTAAGTGTGGCATGGAATCAAATAAATAGGTCGAAAGCCCTGCAGCCTTTCCAGCTTCTATATCGATCGGACGATCTCCGATGACCAGACCGTCTTGAATACCATATTTTTCCTTCAAATAAAGCATAGAGGCTGGGTCTGGTTTTCGAGGAAAGCCCTCGTCTGCCGTTACAATCTCCGTAAAGTAGGGTGCAATGCCTGTCTGTTCAATAAGGGTCAAAACTTGGCGATCCCGATGAGATACCAAAAAATGGCGTCCTCCATGTGCTTGGATCTCTTCTAGTAACTCTTTTGCTCCCTCAAATAAGACCGGCTCTTGCAAGCCCAAGGCTTCTTTTTTCTTGTATTCCGTACGAAAATTGGAAATATGAGGTGCAAAGGTTTGAATTGCATCCTGTGTTGAGATTTTTAATGCTGCATAAACAGAATCATGATCGGCTTGGATGTGAAAGTCCTTCAATGTCGCTACAAAGGCATTTGTGGACGTTTCGTAATTATCCAATAGCGTCCCACCAAGATCCCATATAAAATCATGATAATTCATAGTCAATATTATACCACAAATGGACAAAAAAAATAAGCTAAAACCCTCATTTAGGGGGGATTTTAGCCATTTTTTACGGTCATTTCATTTTAAATCATAGAGAAGTCATTTCCCGTCATAGAATGTAAACTTTCACCAGAAAATATGGTGCCCAAAAGAGCTCTTTTAAGCATCTCCAAAGACATCTTGATAGAGCATTCCTTGACGAAGGCTTTGGGCATCTCCTCCAAATTGCTCTACCAAGGCATAGGCTAAGGCAAGCGCAGTTGAAGGACCACGACTGGTCAAGAGATTACCGTCTTTCACCACTGTTTCTTTCTGATAGTGTCCATCTTGAATCTCTTCTTCAAAACCATCGTAACACGTATAGTGTTTATCTTTTAAGAGGCCGGCACGCGCCAAGACAATTGGTGCTGCACAAATCGCAGAAATGATTTTTCCCTTCCTACTTTCTTCTTGAAGAGCTGCAATCAATTCCGGATTATCACGCAAATTTGCAGCTCCTGGCATCCCACCTGGCAAGAAGATTCCATCATAATCTGACAGGTCCCCATTCCAGAGGCGATCGACTTGCACTGTGATCTGGTGAGAACCTGTGACCGTTTCTTCCATGCCAATAAGGTCACAGTCGATCCCAGCGCGTCTCAAAACATCGACAATGGTCAAGGCTTCAATTTCTTCAAAACCGTTTGCTAAAATCGTTGCTACTTTTTTCATTTTCATTCCTTCTTTCTATCTATTGCGCCTTTTTAAGGACTACTTTTTTACGGATTAGAGGCACTTCTTCTGGCTCTTTCTTTTTGCTACTATGATTATATATTGAGAGGACCAGACCAATACCAATCAGATTACTTATAATAGAGGACCCACCTTGTGAGATAAAGGGGAGGGGAATCCCCGTCAAAGGGAGAAGACCCGTTACTGCTCCAACATTTTCAAAAATATGAAAGACCAGCATCATGATAAATCCGATAGAGATATAGGTATAAAATTGGTTATTGGACTGGAGGGTAATTTTTAAAATGCGGTAAATCAGGGACACATATAAAATCAACAGTACCAGAGCTCCGACAAAGCCAAAGTCCTCTGCTACGACCGTAAAAATCATATCGCTTTCCCGTACGGGAACCAATAAATTGGAGACATTAAAGCCTTGCCCAAAGAGGCCGCCACTGGCAATGGCTAGCTGTCCTTGTGCCTGCTGGTAGGTGGTGGTTTGTGCATAGTCAAAAGGATTTAACCAGGCTAAAATACGGTTCATCTGATAGGTTGGCATCCCTACTTGCTGGTGCAGAAAAGCCCGTCCCCCTTCTGAAAGAAAGAGGAAGAGAAAGCCTGCTAACCCACCTGCTAGAAGCAAGATGACCGGCAAGATAATTTTCCAGGAAACTCCTGAAACGAGCACTAAGCCCGCAAAGATGGCCAAGAATACTAAGGCCGTTCCCAAGTCCTGCTGGAGAGCCAATAAGGCAAATACCGGAATCGTATAGATGGTCAACTCTAGAATCAAAAACCAATCTTGTCGTAATAATCTCTCACGCCCCTTATTTCTTTGCAAAAATCGGACAATAGAGCGTGACAGCATCAGGATGAAGGGGATTTTCATAAATTCTGAAGGCTGAAATAAGGTGATATTTCCATAAGCCACCCAGTTTTTAGCTCCAGTCGAAGCTACCAAGTTGGGATTATAAAACACAAGAGGAAGAACCATCAAGGCTAGGCCAAGCAGGTAAAGAAAGGGAGTGATTTTCCAAAGAAATTTCGTGCTAAAAATCGTCACAATCAGGCAAATGACGCATCCCACACCAATCCAGGCCAATTGCTGCCCTAAAAAAGGCCACACCATTTGGGGATAGTCGTGAGAAACTGCTACATAAACAGATAAGATCCCAATCATAAGAAGGGTGAAGACAATCCCAATGATGGAATAATCCAGGTGAATCGTCCAAAAATGATGTTTCTTCATTCACGTTCCTTTCTGTGAGAATCATCAAATCAATTAATAGAACAACATTTGTAGAACCAAGCTAGATCCTGCTACACAAAACCAAGCAATCAACCCTACTAAAAGAGGGGCTGCTCCTGCTGCACGGAACTGTTTCCAAGAAACCTTGCTTCCGATTCCGACCAAGGCCATGGCCATAAAGAGGTGAGAAAGGTCCTTTAGGTAAGGAAGAACCACTTTAGGTACCAAATCGATAGATGAAAGAATAGAAGCCACAATAAACCAAATGATGAACCAAGGAATAATTTTCTTTAACATTCCTTTGTTTCTTCCTTGTTGCTTGCTCCGATACCATTTTAAACCGATCAAGCCCAAACAAACTGGTACAATCATCAGGGCGCGTGTCAACTTAACAATGGTCGCCATTTCACCCGCCGCCTTACTATAAGAAAACGCTGCTGCTACAACTGATGACGTATCGTTAATGGCTGTTCCTGACCAGAGGCCAAATTGAAAATTAGACATATGCCATACATGTCCTAATACTGGAAAGATAAAGACAGCCAAAATGTTGAAGAAAAAGATGGTTGACATAGATAAGGCAATTTCCTCTTCGTCTGCTTCAATGATCGGCGCAGCTGCTGCGATAGCAGATCCACCACAAATAGCCGTTCCAAATCCAATTAAGGTCCGTAAGTGAGATTTCAGATGGAAGACTTTCCCAAAGATCATCGCTGCAAGAAAGGCAACTGTTATCGTTGGCAGACTAATCTTCAAAGAAGACAAGCCTGTAGAGGCAACCGTCGCAATCGGCAAGCTAAATCCCATGAAGATAATCGAATACTGCAATAATTTCTTACCGGACCAGTTCAGTCCTGGTCGTGAATTCTCCGGCAAATCTACTAATTCATTGAGGACAATTCCTAAAATCAAAGCAAAGACACTGGAGCCAATGATGGGAAAGAAAGTTCCCAAAAACATGGCGCAAAGAGCCAGTACAAATGCAATTGCAAGTCCAAATCCTTTATTTTTCATTCTCTCAATTCCTTTCAAAAAAGGCAGCTGCTTGCTCAACAAGTCGCTCTCTCACTGTCGTGTGAAGGGGCAATACTTGTTGTAAGCCATCTAAAATTTGTTTTCCATATCGTTTGGTCACCACCCGCTGATCCAATAAGAGGACCAACGATTCCTGGTCTTGAAAACGGCTGGTTCTCCCAATAGCCTGTTTGAGCCTTAAAATTGCGACTGGAAGACTATAGTCATAAAAGGGATTTTTCCCCTGTTCTCTGAGTTGGGTATTCAGCTTTTGAACCATATAATCTTTAGGGTTATCAAAAGGAAGGCGCGTGATGATTTGAATCACTTCTTTTTGTTGGGAAAAATCGACTCCCTCCCAGAAGCTTCCTGTTCCCAATAAAATAGAGCTTTCTCCTCGGTCAAATCGTCGCTTAATATTAGCTGCATCGCCATTTCGATACTGGGCCAAATGAGGAAACTTCAAGGCGTTTGACGTCTCCAGTAACAATTCTTTTGAAGTAAACAAAAGAAAAATTGGTTTTCTTAGAGGAAAAAGTTCATCGATGAGCTGACAAATCTCTCCTGCATACTCCACGGAAGATAGAGAAACGACATCTGGAAAATCTATTGGCAACAATAATTCCTGGTGTTGTTTGACTGTTATTGGCACCCGGTAGATCTGCTGCTCTTGGTATCCCAAAAGGGCAGGTAAATGCACCTTTTTACTGATCGCGATCGTCGCTGATACAAAGAGCACGGGTACTTCTTCAGGGACAAACTCCTTAAAGGATAGCAAGTCCTCAACTCCTCCATGGAGACGAAGAATCTGGTGGCTTTCGACCACTTCCTTGTCCATCCAAAAGGTTTGGTAGCGCTCATCAAACAATTCTCTTAGATTCTCTAGAGATTCGTTTTTTAATTCCGATACATCCTGTCGAATTTTTGCCACTGTTTGATCTGATAAGATCGCTGTTTTTCCTTGTACAACTTCCTTAGAGCAGGCATTTAGTTCAAATTGAATACTCTCCAGCAACCGTCGCTGCAGAAGGTCTTTTTCCTCTTCGATGGCGTGTTGCAAGCTTATAAGAAGAGATTGCAAGGTTTC
>JAWGXY010000055.1:0-12120 GCA_032572035.1 Streptococcus parasanguinis | reverse complement strand
AATAGCAATATAATAGGTCCAAGCCAATGCTCCGTGAATAAAGAAGCCTGCCACAACTGTACCTAAAGTTCGGGTGACTTCGGCCACACCAGACAAGAAGCTAGAAATCTGAAGATAACGGTCTTTTTGACCTGCTTCTACCGCTGAATCAAATAAGAAAGCCGTACTGGTCCCCGAGTCAAAATTATAAGACCAAGCATTGACCATCATGGCAAGGGCATAGATCCAAAAATTCCCCTGACCAAATAAAATCAAGATCGAAGATCCAATACTGGACAAGCGAGCCAAATAGAGATTGGTCTTGTAGCTAAATCGATCAGCCAACATACCAGATGGGATCTCACATAAAAGACTCGTCCCATGAAAGATACTCTCTAATAGACCGATTTGAAGTAAAGAAAGACCATTCTGAATAAAAAATAAAATCCAAAAACTGGTGATTCCAAAATAAGATGTAAATTCCAGTCCTGCTATGAGTGAAATATTGCGTTTGTAAGTTCTTTTAAACATTGTTTTTCCTCTTTCAATAGATTATTTGAGTGTTTCTAAAAGACTTACTTAGAGTTGCCTACATTTTCTCCACCTCTTTCATTCTTTCTTGATTCAGTTCTTGACGCAATTGGCTCACTTGATTAGACAAGGATACCAACAATTCGGTTTGCAACTTTTGAATTTCCAGTAAATCCGTCTGGTCTTGCTGCACCATATGATCAATCTTCGTATGCAACAAGCGAATTTCCCGTTCAGACTCCATATTGACGTTAAAGTCATTTCGCGCTTACAGGCGATCATAATCTGCTGCCCTGTTTTGGCTCATCATGATCAAAGGAGCTTGAATCGCCGCAATCGTAGAAAGTGCTAGATTCAGCAAGATGAAAGGATAAGGGTCAAAAATCCAGCCAAAGGGATGCAAGACATTGATCAACATCCAGATAGCCATCATCATGATGAAGCTAATAATAAAGGTCCAAGACCCGCCAAAGCGCGCAACCGAATCCGCCACACGCTGACCGAAGGTATAGCTGGCTGTCAAGCGGTCTTCAACGTTAAAGGGACGCTCGCTTTCGGGCATGACAGCTGTTACCTGCTGTTTAATCGCATCATTTTTATCATTGGCACGATCAATAATCTGACCTAGATAATCCATACAATATTGGCTTAAATTTTTATACGTGATAAAATCATCCATTTGACTTTCCGGGTAGGATGTCTTGAGCATCTGTTGAATGCTATGGTCTAGATCTGCGATCAAAGACCCCTGACCATCCTCGTATTCTTTCCCATCGATGATGTCTATTTTCAGCATTGAGTTTCCTTTCATAGTTATTTGAAGCAGATAAAAGTGAAAAACGCCTAATGGCGTTTTTACGTCTATTAAGGTTTGATACGGTGCAACATACGTGGGAATGGAATGGCTTCACGAATGTGTTTTGTACCAGCCGCGAAGGTTACCATACGCTCGATACCGATACCAAAGCCACCGTGTGGGACTGTACCGTATTTACGAAGATCAAGGTAGAATTCATACTCTGTACGATCCATGCCAAGTTCATCCATTTTTGCAACAAGGGCATCGTAGTCTTCCTCACGCATAGAGCCACCGATGATTTCTCCATAGCCTTCTGGAGCAAGCAAGTCTGCACAAAGCACGCGCTCTGGATTTCCAGGAACTGGTTTCATGTAGAAGGCCTTGATAGCTGCTGGGTAGTTCATGACAAATGTTGGCACACCAAAGTGGTTTGAAATCCAAGTTTCATGTGGTGAGCCGAAGTCATCACCATGTTCCAAATGCTCGTAGTCAGCATCTTCATCATTTTCATGCTCTTGCAAGAGATCAATCGCTTCATCGTAAGTGATCCGTTTGAATGGCTCCGCAATATAGCGTTTCAAGAGCTCTGTATCACGTTCCAAGGTTTCCAAGGCTTGAGGTGCACGGTCCAAAACACCTTGTAGAAGAGCTTTGACATAAGCTTCTTGCAAGTCAAGTGACTCATCATGTGTCAAGTATGAGTACTCAGCGTCCATCATCCAGAACTCAGTCAAGTGACGACGAGTTTTTGATTTCTCTGCACGGAATACTGGACCAAAGTCAAAGACGCGACCAAGGGCCATAGCACCAGCTTCAAGATAAAGCTGACCGGATTGGCTCAAGTAAGCTGGAGTACCGAAGTAGTCTGTTTCAAACAATTCAGTTGAATCTTCCGCCGCATTTCCTGAAAGAATTGGGCTGTCAAACTTCATGAAGCCATTCTTATCAAAGAACTCATAAGTTGCATAGATAATGGCATTACGGATTTGCATGACAGCGACTTGTTTGCGTGAACGCAACCACAAGTGGCGGTTGTCCATCAAGAAGTCTGTCCCGTGTTCTTTAGGAGTGATTGGGTAATCTTGCGATTCACCGATCACTTCGATATCTGTAATATCCAATTCGTAACCAAATTTAGAACGCTCGTCTTCTTTGACAATACCAGTCACAAACACTGATGTTTCTTGGCTCAAGCGTTTAATGGTGTCAAATTTTTCAAGTCCAACTTCTTCCCCAAATTTTTCAATGAAGTTTGGTTTAAAAGCCACACCTTGGAAAAAGGCAGTTCCGTCACGCAATTGCAAGAAAGCAATTTTTCCTTTACCTGATTTGTTAGCCACCCAAGCACCGATAGTCACTTCTTGACCAACATAGTCTTTTACTTCGATGATAGTAATCCGTTTTGTCATCATTCATCTTCCTTTTCTCGTTAAACTTGTCCGAAGACATTATCTTCTTAATTGTATCATAAAAAGGCTTTCAATGCTAGATTCTACCTGTGAAAACCAGATTTTTTTAAAGAAAAAGATCCTCAGCTCATTACTAAGGATCTTGTATTTTTATTTTTCCATAAAGGCCTTGATGCGGCGAACAGCTTCTTTCAGGGTATCCAAATCTGTCGCATAAGACAAGCGAACATTTTCAGGGGCACCAAAGCCAGCTCCCGTTACTAAAGCAACCTCTGCTTCTTCTAAAATTGCTGTGGTAAATTCCGTCACATCCGTATACCCCTTCATCTCCATGGCCTTCTTGACATTTGGGAAGAGATAGAAGGCTCCTTGAGGTTTGATGGCTTCAAAACCAGGTACTTCATTCAATAAAGGATAAATAGTATTCAAGCGTTCCTCAAAAGCTTGACGCATGATCTCAATAGAAGATTGATCTCCTGTGAGGGCTTCGATTGCAGCATATTGGGAAACAGTTGTTAAGTTGGAAGTTGTTTGGCTGATCACCTTGGCCATGGCTCCAATAATCTCAGGATCACCCACTGCAAAACCAACCCGCCAACCAGTCATAGCATAGGTTTTAGAAACTCCGTTAATCACGATGGTTTGCTTGCGAATCGCTTCTGATAAGCTAGAAATGGGCGTAAAGGTATTGCCATTATAGACCAACCGCCCATAGATATCGTCTGCCAAAATCAAGATGTCATGCTCGACAGCCCAATTTCCGATTGCTTCGAGTTCTTCTTTACTGTATATCATTCCTGTTGGATTGGATGGCGAATTCAGCAAGACAACCTTGGTCTTGTCTGTCCGTGCTGCTTCCAGTTGCTCTACCGTTGCCTTGAAGTGATTTTCTTCTGTTGTTTGGAAAGTAACAGGTGTTCCTTCTACCATCTTGACCTGGTCTACATAAGAAACCCAGCAAGGGGTTGGAATGATGACTTCATCGCCTGGATTGATAACAGAAGTAAAGAAGGCATAGAGGATAAACTTAGCACCAGTACCGACCACTACTTCATTACGGTTCACAGCATAGCCATAAAACTCTTTCATATAGTCGCTAATGGCATCCTTCAATTCTGGAAGTCCAGATGCGACCGTATAAAAGCTAGCGCGGCCATCCTCGATGGATGCGACTGCTGCTTCTTGAATATTTTTTGGAGTCGCAAAGTCAGGTTGACCCAGGGTCAAACTTAAGATATCACGACCTTCTGCTGCCAAAGCTTTGGCACGCGCATTTGCAGCCAAAGTCACGCTTTCTTCCATTTCCAATACACGATTTGATAATTTCATATTTCCTCCTCAAATCCTAAAAAACACTGGTTACTTTCCCAGTCTTGAAATCCACCACATAATAAGATCTTCCAGACTTAACTTCCCAAATCGGTTTGCCTTTAAAGCGTCCAAAAGTTACCCGATCAATCGCGTCCTGACTCTTCACTTTGACGACAGAAGCTGCCTCTTTGGAGCTAACTCCTTCTTTCAAAGGGTAGGTATAGACTGCATCATCCGCCTGCGCCACCAAAACCGCTAGTCCTTGCCCCTCTTGGTCCTTTCCAATAAAGGAAAGATACGCTTCTTTGCCATGAAAGAAACTCTCCGTCTCAATGGTAGCAATCGAAGAGTGAGACAGAGCTATTTTTCTTGCTTGCGCCCTTTGATCCTGCAAGCGATCTGAAGTTTTTTCAGCAAGAAATAGCCAAGAAAATAGCACTGTCAGAACTAAGACACAGATTCCTATTATATGTTGCCATATGATAAAAAGATAATTTTTCTGTTTCACTCCCTCATTATACACCAAAGCTACCTAGAATTCTATAGATTTTCAAGAAAGAATTGTTACTAATATTTCATACCTGTTACAATGTTTTAGTATAAAATTGTTTGAGAAACAAACTAAAATTAACACCTTGTATATTTTTTGTTCATAGTTTAATAAATTTGTCACAATTTTGTAACTAATTTGAAAATAAAATTAAACGACAGAAACACTATTTATTGATAAAATATAGATATGGAAAATTTAAAGAGATTATTCAAAGAAGCAAACGTAGATTTAAAAACCATGATCGTCTTCCACAAGGCAGAACGATTGATCCGTGCGTCTGAGGCTCATATCTTTAAAAAGCACCAGTTGACACCAACTCAATTCTCTGTACTTGAGACCTTGTACAGCAAAGGCGATCTTCGCATTCAAGATCTGATTGATAGCATTCTTGCGACCTCTGGAAATATGACTGTGGTTATTCGCAATATGGTCCGCGATGGTTGGATTACACGCGAAACTGATCCAGAAGACCGCCGTGCTTATCTTGTATCTATTACAGATGCCGGTCGTAAAAAGATCGAAGAAGCTCTTCCAGATCATATCAAAAATATTCAACGCTTGATGCAAGTCTTTAATAGTGGCGAGCAAGCTGAGTTGACAGAACTCTTGAAGAAATTCAAACATATCGCCTAAGCTTACTGCTCAAGACGATTCTGACTCCAAAATCCTCTATTTTGGAGTTTTCATCGTGCATTCTCTTTATTTTACAGATCAAAAAAATATTCCTGACGCTTCTCAGGAATATTTTTATTTATTCTTTCACAAAGATCCATTCCTTCTCTTGCGATAAATCCTCACGATAAGAGAAACCTGCTACTTCTAATGATTTCAGATCTTCTAGCTGGGTGATTTCTTTCTTCATCATAGTTGTCACCATGGCCCCACGTGCTTTCTTTGAAATCGTCGAGTGAATCTTCAGTGTCCCACCACGATTCTCCATGAATTTGATCCGAATCATTCGCTCACGAATGGCTTTTGAAAAGACCTGTTCAAACTCAGAAGACAAAAGGGATAAGATCTGTTTCTCACCTTCTACTGCCTGATCATAGTCCTCTTTCCAGAATGCCTTTAGAGATTTTCCAGATGGCTTTAGCTTCATCATAAAATCCAAGCGATGGGGAGCAATCCCTTCATAGGCAGGTAGCACACCGTATAAAGCAGTCGTGATCAACAAATGCTCCTGCAGATAAGCCTGCTCTTTTTCGGATAAGTCTTGACGCTCGATACTCCGATACATAAGGCCATCAAACAGTTCCAAAGCAGGATATGTTTTAGCACTCCCAGCTAACAAAGCCTCAATTCTTTCTTTTTCTACTTGAGCTCTTTCCTCTGAGATCCCGTAAAAGGTCGCTAATTCTTCTAGGGAGAATGCCTTCAAAGCTTGGAGGATGGTTTTTGTGTTCTCTGACAAGGGTTGGGGCTCGACGATACGAGCCTGTTCGTTCAGTTCTTTGGCGGATGGAATTAATAGTTTCATAGGTCTATTGTACCATATTTTTCAAATTTTCTTGACAGGAGTTTTTATTAATGTTATTATCTAGTTATGAAAACTAGATTAAAGAAAGGTGAAGATTTAGTGTCCACTTTTTCCTATCCAACGTGGGAGCAACTGCCTGAGCTAGACCTCTATCTCGATCAGGTCCTACTTTATGTCAATAAAACCTGTGCACCTGTTCTCTCTTCTTCAGACAAGGGCTTGACGGCTGCCATGATCAACAATTACGTAAAACATGGCTATGTCGAAAAACCAGATAAGAAGAAATACCAGCGTAGACAGGTGGCTCGCTTGATCGCTATTACAACCTTAAAAACGGTCTTTTCTATTCAGGAGATCGCTTCTACCTTAAATTTCTTGCAGGACCAGGCAAGCTCAGATCTTCTATATAATAGCTTTGTCGCTTATCTCAATGAGCATAAAGAGCCGATCGCTCCTATCATTCGCTCTGCTTGTCAGACAGTTCAACTTTATCTTGAAACCCTTTCTTATATTCAACCAGTAAAAACGGAGGAAGAAACTGATGAATTACACCATGAAACTAAGTAAAAAATTATCCTTTGGAGAAGAAATCGCTAATAGCGTAACCCACGCTGTTGGCGCGCTCCTCATGTTGATCTTGCTTCCGATCTCAGCAGTCTATAGCTTTGAGCAACACGGTCTTCTCAGTGCTTTTGGGACTTCTATCTTTGTGATCAGTCTCTTTTTGATGTTTCTGTCTTCGACCGTCTACCATGCTATGTCTTACGATTCACCTCAAAAGTATGTGCTTCGTATTATCGATCATTCCATGATCTACATTGCGATCGCAGGTAGTTACACACCGGTTGTCCTCACCTTGATGAACAACTGGATGGGCTACAGCATTATCTTGATCCAATGGGGGACCACCATCTTTGGTATTCTCTACAAAATCTTTGCCAAAAAAGTCAATGAAAAGTTCAGTCTCGCTCTTTACTTGATCATGGGCTGGTTGGCCATCTTTATTATTCCCCAAATCGTTAGCCAAACCAATCCGATCTTCTGGGGTCTCATGCTTATGGGCGGCCTGTGCTACACGGTTGGAGCTGGCTTTTATGCTAAGAAAAAACCATATTTCCACATGATTTGGCACCTCTTCATCCTAGCAGCTTCTGCTCTTCAGTATTTAGCCATCGTTTACTTTATGTAATAGGCTCACCACTCTTCGGAGTGGTTTTTTTGTGATTTTTTCTGTACAATAGAAAAAAACTGTATGGGGACAGTCAGGATGAAGAAGAGCAAATACCAAGAAATTATTCATGTTTTAAAAAAAGGTATTCAAGATGGAGAACTGGAAACCGGACAAAAAATTCCTTCTGTTCGCCAGTTAGCCAGTCAATTTTCTTGTAGTAAGGACACGGTGCAACGGGCCTTGCTGGACTTGACTTACCAGCACTTCCTCTATGCTAAGCCTCAGAGTGGCTACTATGTTTTGGAGCAAGAACCTGATCGACATGAGGATCTTCCACTAAAATTAGAGAAAGACCGCAACCAGGCTTTCGAGGACTTCCGAACCTGTATCAATGAAACCTTGATTGGTCGGGAGAATTATCTCTTCAACAACTTTTCGGATCAAGCAGGCTTACTCGAAGTACGCCAATCCATTCAAGGCTTATTGAAGGAAGAAGGTATTTATACGACTTCAGATCAGATTGTTTTGACTGCTGGTACTCAGCAGGCGCTCAATATCCTCAGCCAGATTGACTTCCCCAATAAAAAGTCGCAGATCTTGATCGAGCAACCGACTTATCATCGGATGAACCAACTCTTAGATTCGCAGCAACTTGCCTACCGTACCATTCAACGTAATTTAACGGGGATTGACCTTGAAGAACTTGAAGAGATTTTTAAAAGTGGCCATATCAAATTCTTCTACACGATCCCTCGTTTTCACTATCCGCTTGGTCATAGCTATTCGACCAAGCAGAAAGAAGCGATCTTGCAACTTGCTGACCAATATGATGTCTACCTTGTTGAGGACGACTATTTGGGAGATCTTGATAGCAGCAATGCTCCATCTTTTCATTATTTGGATCAAAAGGACCGGGTCATCTATATCAAGTCTTTTTCGACCAATCTCTTTTCTGCTCTTCGCATCACTTCCATGATCCTTCCCCAAGCCCTTCTTAAGCCAGTCTTGACCTATAAGACGATTCTGGACTATGATAGCAATCTCATCATGCAAAAGGCCTTGAGTCTCTACATTGATAACGGTATGTATCTGACCAATAAAAAGCGACTCCTAGTCAGAAAAAAAGAGGAAGAAGTCAGTCTAAAGACCTTGATGGCCCAGTCTCCTCTTCTACCCCATCTGACCCTGACCCACGATGGGATCCTTTTAGAACTCGGCCAAGTTCAATCACTTGCTGCCTTAAAACACAGTGGACTCCCGCTTGATTTCTTTGAAGCAGCCTACATCACTTCTTGTCCTTATCAACTCGCCAAGATCCAATCAGCAGAAGTGGCCAACGTTTTACCAAAACTTACAACTTTTTTTGAATGAGAAACCCTCGTACAGATTATACGAGGGTCTTTCTTATTTCTTCAATTGCTCATAAACAAGTTTGGCATTTTGAAGGCTGATCCGATAATCGAGGCGAATCAGGCGAATCGCTTCCATCTCTGGTTCTTTGAGGTACTTCTCTCTTTGTTCCTTGGAAATACTACCTGGTTTTAGAAGATAGTGAGTGAATTGATTTCTGACTTTATTGAGCTCAACTTGAAGGGTGAAATAGAGTCCAAATAAGACAATGACAACTCCCATCAGGATCAGATCGTTTGACATGGTGTATGCTCCCTTTTTCTGTTCTTTTCTTTATTTTACAGCTTTCAAGCAAGAAAAACAAGAGGCTGGGACAAAAGTCCTAGTCTCTCAATTATTTTTGGATTGTCGAGCAAGACGCAGTGGTTGAGTGGGCTCTACTACGCTGATTTCATCAACTTTTACAGCCCTACTCAACTGTGCGGAGGTGGGACGACGAAATCGAATTCTAACGAATTACCGATTTCTGTCCCACTCTCCTTGTTTGTCCTTATTTCATCATACCTGCCTGAAGGTCATACATTTTCTTATACGTTCCTCCTAGAGCAATGAGTTGATCGTGATTGCCCGATTCGATGATTTTTCCTTTATCGAGAACATAGATGCAATCGGCATCTTGGATGGTAGAAAGGCGATGGGCAATGGCAATGGTTGTCCGCCCTTGGCGCATCTTCTTCAGAGAATTTTGAATCATCTCTTCCGTCTCTTGATCGATATTGGCAGTGGCCTCATCCAAAATGAGGATCTTAGGCTGGGCAGCAATGGTCCGGGCAAAAGCCAGAAGCTGTCGCTGACCCGTCGATAAGGTAGAACCTCGCTCGGTTACCGGATGATCATAACCACCAGGTAGACTCTCGATAAAATCTGCCACATCCACAAATGCAGCTGCTTGTCGGACGTCCTCATCTGTCAATTCTTTATGGTACATCCGGATATTAGAAGCAATGGTTCCATGATAGAGGAAGGGTTCCTGCAACACTAGACCAATGGACTTGCGCAAGGCTTCCTGGCTGTAGTCCTTGATATCCTGTCCATCAATCAAGATCCGTCCGCGATCAAACTCATAAAATCTCATAAAGAGATTGATAATGGAAGATTTACCAGAACCAGTATGACCGACAAAGGCGATGGTTTGTCCGTTTTTGACCTCAAAGGAGATATCTTTTAGGACATCTCGTTTGCCATCGTAAGAAAATGATACATGGTCAAAGCGTATATCTCCCCGCTCAATTTCTTTCAGACTATCCGCTTGCTTGGGCTCATAGTCAGATCGATCCATCATCTCAAAGACACGCCCTGCAGAGATGGTAGAGGTCTGCAAGGTTGCAAAATTTTGGGTAACATCAATTAAGGGTTGGAAAAGCTGACTAACGTACTGGATAAAGGCATAAATAAGACCTGCTGTAAAGCCAGAAAACTGCCAATTTAGACCGAAAAAGGTCAGAATGACTGCATAGGCTAGGACCTGTAAAAGGGTCATAGCTGGTCTCAAAAAGAGGGAATTGACATCGACAGAACGATTGGCATAGTCCAAATGTTCCCTATTAATCCGTTCAAACTCATCGGTCAAACGCTTTTCTTGGAGAAAGGCCTGCACGATTCGCATGCCTTCGA
Organism: Streptococcus parasanguinis; assembly: GCA_032572035.1. Taxonomy (GTDB): domain Bacteria; phylum Bacillota; class Bacilli; order Lactobacillales; family Streptococcaceae; genus Streptococcus; species Streptococcus parasanguinis_AB. Next base: position 1,866 of record JAWGXY010000055.1, on the reverse strand, counting down.
TGGATTCAGATAATTTCACATTGATATCTGATAATTTTTGTCGGGTCATCTTGACCAAGCGATTGGATAACTTGCGATAGAGACGGATGGAAAACCAAATGATGGGAAGAAAAGGCAGGATCCAAATGGTCAAATGCCAGTCCAAGCTAAACATGGTTACTAGAGTGACTAAAAAGAGTAAAAAGGATGAAACCAGGCTTGAAAAGACCGTAGAAAACATATCTGCGACTGCCTGTGTATCATTGGTCACACGCGAGACAATCGAACCTGCTGCTGTCTGGTCATAAAAGGACATGCCCAGTCTTTGAAGATTTTTGAAAATATCTAGACGGATATCTCTTACGATGGAATTGGATACACGCGCAAAGGTTAACTGGCTCAGGTAGGTCGCCAGCACACGCCCAATGAATAACCCATAGTAGAGAATCAAAAACTGAAAAGCTGTCAGTACTGGAGAGCCGGCTTCTGTTGGATCCACTAGGTGGTCAATATACCAGCGTGCTGCAAGAGGGATCGCCGTCAATAACAGACTAGTTAGGAAGGTAAAGGCTAAGGCTAGGGCCGTTAACCATTTATAACGCCACATGTAAGTCAAGAGCCGCTTCATCACATGAGCTTCAGATGTTTTCATTCAGCTTTCCCTCCATTTCTTCTGATAATTGTTGGGCTTGGTAGGTTTCATAGTACCAACCTTTTTGAGCCATTAATTCCTCGTGATTTCCTCGCTCCTTGATCTGTCCATTCTCCATTACCAGAATCAAATCCGCATGAACGATCGCTGATAGGCGATGGGCTGTGATGATCGTTGTTTTCCCCTTGCGTTCCTGCTTCATATTTTCAATGATTTGGTGTTCTGTCTTAGCATCTACTGCAGACAGGGAGTCATCCAAGATCAAGATCTCAGGATTCATGACCAAAGCACGACTCATGGCAATCCGTTGCTTTTGCCCGCCAGAAAGAGAGACCCCTCTCTCTCCCAGCACTGTCTCCATCTGGTCTGGCATGGCCAGAATATCTTCATAGACTCCACAAGTTCTCAGAGCCTTCATCACCTCTTCTTCCTTGATCTGTGGATCTGAAAAAGCGACATTCTCGCGAATGGTCATGGCAAAGAGAATCTGATCTTGAGGGACGTAGCCGATCAAGCTTCGAAGATCTTCTAAGCGATAATGTTTGATGGAGATCCCATTTAGCAAGATAGCTCCCTGCTCCAAGTCATGCTCTCTGAGTAAGAGGCGCAATAAGGTGGTCTTTCCAGATCCAGTTGGCCCCACAATTCCAAGGGTTTGCCCTTTTTCTAAATGGAAGGCAACCTTCTCAAGGACAGGCTCTTTCTCATAGGCGAATTCTTCAATGTCATATTCCAGATCTCCGTTTTGAATGACTGTGACTGGTTGACTTGGATCATGGATATCAGGTGTTTCTGCTAAAAGTGTCTCAATCCGATCATAGGAGACGCTAGCACGCTGACTAATATTAAACAAGAAGCCCATAGCTTGAAGGGGCCAGACGAGCATATTGAGATAGGTAATAAAGGTTACGATTTGTCCAACCGTCAGGCTTCCTTCCTGAACAAATAGCCCGCCGAAGTAGAGCGTCAAAACATAGGAGAGACCGACAAAAAGAAGAGTAGTCGAATCAAACAAAGCATTGTAACCGGCTGAAGTCATATTTTTTGAAAAGACCATTTGATTGGTTTTTTCAAAAGCCTGAATCTCATCTGCCTGAAAGCCAAAGGATTTGGTCACTTTGACTCCTGATACTGATTCCTGGACAAAGTTGTTCAGCTCTGAGAAGCCTTCTTGGGCCTCTTTGAAGGCTTTGTGGTTTTTGCGGCCAATAGCTGACGTCACTACCACCATAACC
>JAWGXY010000054.1:0-12405 GCA_032572035.1 Streptococcus parasanguinis | reverse complement strand
TTCACGTCCGTCACGTGTAAAGAGTTTGAAGCGTTGGCTGCTGACGACCATCGGGTTCCAACCTCCGATTGGTACAACACGGAAAGTTCCGTCAGCTTTGATTTCGCTGATCATAAAACCAACTTCGTCCATGTGGGCAGCTACTAAGATACGAGGAGCATCGGCAGCTGTTGGGTGTTTGACACCAAAGATCCCACCGAGACCATCTGTTACGATTTCGTCCACATGAGGGGTCAATTGTTGGCGTAAATAATCCCGTACAGGAGCTTCATGACCTGAAATAGCAGGGATTTCAGTTACTTCTTTGATTTTAGAAAATAAATCAGTCATAGGTTACCTTCTTTCTGATGCTATTTTATCACTTTTTCTACAAGGATGGTAGCGTTATTATGGAAATCAGTCTCTAAAAGCGGAGGGAGAGATCCAGCCTAGACCGTTGTCCCTCTGCTTATTTTGTGTTACAATAGGCACTATGAAAGCTAAAAAAATTATTTTGTCTAGTCTGGCTGTAGCAAGTGCAGGAGCCCTTGTGGCCGGTGTTTATAAAATTGCCAAAGATCAAAAGCGTCTTCGTACCCAAGAAGAGTTGGTAGCAGAAGTACGGGAGCAAATGGAAGACATGGGGATGATTGCGACCCTGTATGTGGAACTCTACGAGTCTAGTGAAGAGCGCTTAGTAGGAGGCGTCATTTTTGAAGATGAGCGCCATTACCGCTTTGTCTATGAGGACGGTCTCTTGCATTACGAAGAGGAAAAACTATGATCACACCGAGTTCTCTAGAAGAAATTGCTTCCTATGTAGAGCAAGATGGCAAGAAAGTGTTTGTCTTTTCAGCAGATTGGTGTGGGGATTGTCGTTATCTCAAGCCTTTTTTGCCGGAGATTGAGGCTGAAAATCCCGAATTTACCTTTATCTTGATTGACCGAGATGCCTATATGGATCTGGCGAAAGTCTGGGATGTTTATGGGATCCCAAGTTTGGTGGTTCTGGAAAAGGATAAGGAAATCGGTCGGTTTGTCAATCGGGATCGGAAAACCAAAGCGCAGATTACAGCATTCTTAGCAGGATTAAAATAGGAGAAAATCATGATTGTAACATACAACAAAGAACAAGTCGGCGATGTATTGATGCTGACCTTGAAAAATAGTGGGGAAGCTAAGCTCGCGGTGGAGAGAAAAGGAAAAGTGGCTCGCGTTTACCGTGAGGACAACCAAGAAACCGTTGCCTGGAATATCTTTGATGCCTCATCTTTCTTCGCCATCGAAGGCAAAGGCCAAGTCTTTTTGACAGATGAGCAAGTAGCTCGTTTGAATCAAGAATTGGAAAGAGAAGGCTTCGCAGAACGTTTGGTCAACGATCGGGAACCAAAATTTGTGGTGGGAGAAATCCTTGAAATGGTGGCCCATCCAGATAGTGACCACTTGAATATCTGCCAGGTAGCAGTTGGACCAGATAAGACAGTTCAGATCGTAGCAGGAGCTCCAAATGCGCGGGTGGGTCTAAAGACCATTGTTGCTCTTCCAGGTGCCATGATGCCGGATGGTAGCTTGATTTTCCCAGGGGCTCTTCGTGGAGAAAAAAGCTATGGCATGATGTGCAGTCCGCGTGAATTGCACTTGCCAAATGCTCCTCAAAAACGAGGCATTATTGAATTGGATGATGCAGAAGTAGCAGGGACACCTTTTGATCCTGCTCGTCACTGGCACGAATAAAGAGAAGAATCTAGGATGTTTTGGATCCTAGATTTTTTTGATTTTGGTTTGTCACCTCCATTTTTTGAAATTTTTTCGAATAAATAGATAGGAGGTAAATGATGTATAATAAAGTTATTTTAATCGGTCGCCTGGTGGCGGCCCCAGAATTGCATAAAACCAGCACAGACAAATCCGTTGCTCGAGTGACCGTTGCGGTCAATCGTCGCTACAAGGATCAAAACGGGGAGCGAGAGACTGATTTTGTCAATGTGGTTGTCTGGGGGAAATTGGCTGAAACCATGGCTAGTTATGCCAGTAAAGGGAGCTTGATCTCTTTGGATGGAGAGATTCGGACGCGCCGCTACGAGAAAAATGGCGTCATGCAGTATGTGACAGAGGTCCTCTGCCAAAGTTTTCAGTTGCTAGAGAGCCGCGCTCAGCGAGCGATGCGTGAAAATGGTGGAACGGGAGATTTAGCCGATATCATCTTAGAAGAGGAAGATCTTCCCTTTTAGGATCAAAAAAGAAAGCTGGTTCGTTTATAGACCAGCTTTTTTGATATTTGCTAGGGATTTCATTCGGGAACGACTCATTTAAAAATAAATCCAAAATATGCATCTGTACAATAAAAGCCAGCACTTTTCTTGAAAAAGTAGTAAAATAAAGTAATATATATTCAAAATTTTCAGAAAAGGAACGGAGTTTGAAGGGGAAAGAAGAAAGAAAAGAACTGTTAAAATGGCTGATAAAACGGGTTCTACTGGTGATTCCGGTGGCCTGCATCCTCTTGTGGATCTATGCCGTTTGTCAAACCAGTGGCATCAAGGATCAGACCAAGATCGGTGTCACCTATATGACCATGAACAATGAGTTCTATAAAAGTATTCATTCGGAAATTAGTCGAATTGCCGATGAGAAGGGGGCTCTTGTTTATGTCCGAGATCCAGAATTGGATGAAAAAAGGCAGAGCCAGCAGATCGATGATTTTTGCGCTCAAAAGGTAAATGTGATTGTGATTAATCCGGTCAAAGGGGATAGTCAGCCTATTTTAAGGGCTCTTAAAAAAGCTAGAAAACAAGGAATTAAGATCATTGCAGTTGATACCCAGCTCAAGCATTTTAAGCCAGATGCCAGCATTGTCTCCGACAACTACCAAGCAGGAGTCTTGATTGCGAAAGAGCTGATGAAACGCTCTTCAAATGCTCGGATCCTTCTCTTGGAGCATAAGGGGACTGTTTCAGCAGATACGCGGATTCAGGGATTTAAGGATACCATCAAAGGACATGGGTCATATGAGATTATCTCGGAACTAGAAACCAAGGGTCAGACAGAGATCGCTATGCCAGCTGTCCGTAAGTTCTTGCAGTCAGGTGGGAATGTCGATACTCTAGTCTCCTTGAATGACCGTTCAGCTATAGGAGCTTTAGCAGCGATCAAGGAGCAAGGAATCACCCATCCCATTGCGATCTATGGGATTGATGGCTCACCAGATATGAAAGCCTTGCTGCACTCGACAGATGATGTTGTAGGAACCGTTGCCCAGTCTCCGTTGAAGATGGGAGACCGCGTGATGGAGGTCATCCAAGATATGGCGGCTGGAAAGAGCTACCAAAAAGAGATAACCATTCCGGTTCAAATGATGACAAAGGAAAACATCGATCACTTTGATGTGAATGGGTGGCAGTAATGAGAAAATTTAGAGGTGTGAGATACAGTTTGGCCATCCTGATGGTCGTAAATTTTATCGCTGTGATGCTCAACAGTATCATCTATCTTCAAGCAACCAACTATATCATTGCCCAACGGCAAGCTTCCCTATTAGTAGAACGCTTAGAGCGTATTCCTTTTGCGCCCTCTACAACTTTTTGGTTGTCTGCACTCTTATTTGCTGGGATTGCCTTGATCTCCATGAGTCGTTACCGGTCTCAAACGAGTCGATGGTCCATTTTTGATAAGTGGAACATTTTGGAGATCCTCCTGATGTTGCTCTTGATGTGGGTCCAAAATGTAGCTTATAACGGGCTTATTCTCTTGGTTTTTGCGGATATCTTCTATGGTTCCAAAGAGTTGAATACCAAGCGAGACCGCAAGTATTGGTTTGCGTTTATCCTAGTGAGTTTCTTGATGCTTCTTGTGACCAATTCAGACGTCTTTTCGCTTTTCTTTCCGATACCTTCTCTGGATGTCTATATTCATTTTTATCCTGCCTCCATTCGGATTCTGGCCTTTTTCTTAAAGAATTCCCTCTATGCCTTGAATATGGTGCTCTTCATTATTTCGCTTTTGTTCTATATTATGAATGTTCTTGCGGAAAACCACGAAGTGGAAGAAGAGTTGGCCATGGTTTCGAAGGTCAATACAGAGTTGAACAACTATATGGCCTTGTCTGAGAAGATTGCAGAAGATCGGGAGCGCAAGCGGATTGCTCGGGAGATTCACGATACCTTGGGACATGCGCTAACAGGGATCTCGGCAGGTTTAGATGCTGTCGGGGTCTTGATTGATATCGATCCCAATCGGGCAAAAGAGCAGGTGAAAAGTGTATCAGAAGTGGTTCGTGAAGGGATCCAGGATGTGAGGGGCTCTCTCAATCGCCTCCGTCCAGGTGCCCTTGAGGGACGAACCCTCAAAGATGCTTTGGAAAAGATGATCCGCGAGTACCAGACGCTTTCCAACTTGCAGGTTGATTTACACTATGAATGGGTCGATGTCGATATGGACGTCATGATTGAAGATACGATCTTTCGTGTGATCCAAGAGTCTATGACCAATGCGGTTCGCCACGGTCATGCCAGCCGGATGAGCCTTCATTTTTTTGAGAATGAAGAAGATTACCTGATCGAGTTGCAGGACAATGGGGTTGGGTTTGAAACCTTGACCTATGGCTATGGGCTCAAGCAGATGATGGAACGAATTTCTATCCTAGGAGGACAGCTTCAATTTGAAAGCCGCGATGGATTTTTCACGCGCGTTAGTTTACCGAAATATAAAGAAGGGAGATAGAGATGATGATAAAAGTAATGGTGGCAGATGACCAGGCCTTGATTCGAGAATCTCTGAAAATTATTTTGTCAGCCCACCCCGATATCGAAGTGGTGGCCACAGTGGAAGATGGAAATCATGTCTTGTCTAGCATTCCGCAGACACATCCTGACCTGATCTTAATGGATATTCGGATGCCAGGCATGGATGGGGTTTTGGCGACAAAAGAAGTCAAAGAGCACTATCCGGATATCAAAATTATTATTTTAACGACCTTTGATGATGATGAATTTATCTATAGTGCACTCAAGTATGGTGCTTCAGGTTATCTTTTAAAGGGAGCCTCGACAGAGGAACTCTATGAAGCGATTAAGGTGGTGTATCAAGGCGGAGCCATGATCAACCCGAATATCGCTAGTAAAGTCTTTCAAATTTTCTCACAAATGGCCAAAACCAACTTCTCTATTGCTGTAGATGAGGACAATGTCAAGGATTTGAGCACGACGGAATGGCGCATTATCCAAGAAGTCGGCTATGGGGAGTCCAATAAAGAAATTGCGGCCAAACTTTTCTTATCAGAAGGAACCGTGCGCAATTACTTATCAACGATTTTGGCGAAATTAAACCTACGAGATCGAACGCAATTAGCGATCTGGTCAGTCCAAACAGGAGTGACGAGACGTGATTTTTCTAAAGGAAATACAGAATGAAATTGAAGCGAAAGCATCTTTGTTGGGGGATTGGTCTCCTTGTTGTGCTCTGTGTGAGCGCAGGTTTTTATTGGTGGAAACAGCAACCGACCGTACTCCATATCGGCGTTTATGCAGGTTCTAGCTGGGATGTGCCGACCAGTCAACGTTCCCATGCCTTGGATCGTGCGATTCAAAAATTTGAAAAATCCCATCCCCACGTCCGTGTAGAGTATGAAAACGGGATTCCGCAGTCAGATTATTCAGACTGGCTCTCTGAAAAGATTGTCTCAGGAAAGACGCCAGATGTGTTTATGGTCTCTGAGCAAGATCTTACCTTATTAGCAGCGCGAGGAGTGCTAGAAAAGTTAAACGGCTATATGGATCGAAAAGATCAAGCTGCCTTTTATCCTGTTGCCTTTGAATCGGGTGTCTATCAGGGGCAAACCTATGCCTTACCTTATGAAAGCAATCCGATTTTGATGTGTGTCAATAAAGATCTCTTGGATAAAGAAGGCATCGCGGTTCCCAAAGAAGGTTGGACCCTTGAAGAGTTCTATACGATTTGCAAGAAACTAACCAAGGATACCAATGGGGATGGGCAATTGGACCAATTTGGGAGTACAGAATACACCTGGAAAGAAGCCTTAGCGGCAAATGGAGGTCATCTCTTCCAGGGTGGCATGCTCAAGCTGACAGCTCCAGAAGTCAAAGAGTCTCTGACTTTTCTGCAAAAATTGGAAGATCTAAATAAAAATTACAAGGTGAGTTCTAAAGATTTTGACCAGGGGAAAGTCGCCTTCTATCCCATGACCTTGGCCCAATATCGGACCTATAAACCTTATCCTTACCACGTTTCTAAATATTCAAACTTCACCTGGACCTGTATCCCGATGCCTGCTAAGTCAAAAACGACCAAGGCAACCTTGGTCACAACGACTTCTTTTGCTATGTCAGCTCGAAGTTCTCATTCCAAGTTGGCTTGGGAACTGATGCAAGTTTTGACAGAGGATCCAGACATTCAACAAACCCTCTTTGCCCAATCCCAAGGGATCTCCGTCATGCCACAGGTAGTCAAGAGTCGCTCTAGTAAAGACCTCCTGCAGGTAGATGATTTTGGGACGGATTCCTTGACCAATCAGACCTTGAACCGCATCATGGAACAAGCTGTTGAAAGTAGCCCGAAAAATGTCTCAAAAGAGCTGTTAGAAAAGTTAGATTACTTGATTGGCAATGCCTTGCGCGATCAAGATGTTGAGAACCGCTTGCCTCAAATTCAGAGGGAGATTGAAAGTAGTCTACAGGTAGGAGTTTAGAGTAAAATAAGATGGCATTTTGTCAAGTGACAGATGTCATTTTTTTATTGCTAAATGTCATATTGGGAATGTGACATTTGACAATGTAAAAGCGCTTTCAAATAGTCTACAATAGAGTCAAATAAAGGAGGCGTAGCAAAATGAAATACCTCATTTTGGTCAGTCATGGTGGACTGGCAGAAGGTCTAAAAACATCACTAGCCATGTTTGCTGGTGACAAGTTGGATCAGGTCATCGCAGTTGGACTCAAAGAAGGAAAATCGGTCGATGACTTCGCAGTTGATTTCAGAGAGAGCATTTCAGGATTGACAGCTGATGATTCTGTTTTGGTCTTGGCAGATATCGTAGGTGGTAGTCCATTAACCACTGCAGCCACGGTTCTAGAAGAAGCTGGAAAGCTCGATGGAGCCTTGATCCTTGGTGGGATGAACCTCACCATGGCCTTGACGGCAGTTGTGATGAAGGATGTGTTGGATGGAGACGAATTGTCAGCCACCATCTTATCAGAAGCACGATCTGCACTACAGCCTTTTGAAGTTTCAGCCACTGGTGCTGAAGAAGATGATGACGATATTTAATAGGGAGGTACCTTATGGTAGTAACATTTGTACGGATTGATGACCGCATGATTCACGGTCAGACAGTCACACGCTGGGCAAAGGAAAAACCATGTGATGGTTTGATTGCCGTAAACGATGCAGCAGCATCAAACAAGGTTTTGATCCAAGCTTACAAAGGCGCATCAGACAAGAAAACCTTTGTATGGACAAAGGAAGCCTTTAAGGAAAAATCAGCAAAAGTAACAGAATCAGATAGTCGTTACTTCTTGATCACCAAAAATCCAATCGATATGAAGGAAATTTTGGTCGACCAAGGGTTTGTCCCAGGTGATGTTAAAGAAATCATTGTTGGCCCTGCAAATGATCGTCCTGGAGCTGTGAAATTGGGAAATAACCAATCCATCACTCAGGAAGAAGCAGAAGCCTTCCAAGCCATTCAAGCAGCAGGCTACAAGGTGAAATTCCAATTGTTGCCAGATGTTTCCATCGGTTATTGGGATGATTTCAAATCAAAATTTGGTTTTTAAAACTAACAGTCTGATCTGTTAGGTAAATAAATTTACAAACAAAAGGAGCGTTTGTTATGACAATTTCATGGATTCAAGCAATCTTGCTTGGTATTTTCGCCAGCTTGTCTTCAATGCCTGGTATGGGAGGTTCCAGTATCGGGAACTATACACTCGGTCGTCCCTTGATCGGTGGGTTGATTTCAGGTTTAATTCTTGGAGATGTGACAACCGGTATTATGGTCGGGGTTGCCCTTCAAGTCGTTTATATCGCCTTGGTAACACCTGGTGGTACCGTATCTGCCGATGTGCGTGCCATCTCTTACATCGGTGTTCCTCTTGCTATCTTGTTTGTGCATGCCAATAACATCACAGATGAAGCTGGAATCGCCGCAGCTGCAGCTCCAATCGGTGCAGCCGTTGGGACAATCGGTACAGTTCTTTTCTACGGTACCGCTACTATGAACTTGGTTTGGCAACACATTGGTTGGAAAGCCGTTGAAGAAGGAAACTTCAAAAAACTCTACGCAGTTGACTGGGTTTACCCTTGGATCTCTCACTTCCTCTTCTCTTTCCTTCCAACAATGATTATCACCAAATACGGTGAAAACATGGTTGATTTGATGAAACAATACCTTCCTATGGATGGTTACTGGATGAAAGCCCTCTTTACAGTCGGTGCTCTTCTCCCATGTGTCGGTATTGCCATCTTGTTGAAACAAATTGTTACAGAAGCAACTGACTTCATTCCATTCTTTGTTGGATTTACCTTGGCAAAATCTCTCGGATTGAACTTGGTATCCAGTGCTGTTGTTTCATTAATCTTTGCAGTAATCTACTATGAACTTGAAGTGATCAAATCGATGAAAGCTGCTCCCGCTGGAGTGGTGGATCTAGACGATGATGAGGAGGATATTTAAAATGGCTGATAGAAAGAAAATTTCAAAGAAAACATTAGCAAAAGCATTCCATCATTGGTATTATGGTCATTTGACTTGTTTCTCTCAAGAACATATGCAAACCTTCGGGTACTTGACTTCTATGCTTCCAATCGTAGAAGAAATGTATGACACAAAAGAAGAACAAAAGGATGCTATGCAAACCTATACGGCCTTCTTCAACACTGAACCACAACTTGGATCTCTTGTTGTAGGGATCACAGCTGGTTTGGAAGAAGCGCGTGCAAACGGAGATGCAGTAGATGGCGAAACTATCAACGGTATGCGTGCCGGTTTGATGGGACCAATCGCTGGTATTGGTGACTCATTGGTTGTTGGTACCTTGATCCCAGTTCTCTTAGGGATTGCCCTTGGTCTTTCTAAAGGTGGTAACGTCGCTGGTGCTCTCTTCTACATCGTCGTATGGAACCTCTTAGTCTACTTTGGTATGCGCTTTGCCTTCTTCAAAGGTTACCAATTAGGGGATAAAGCCGTTGAATTCCTTGTAGGACCAAAAGGACAAGCTCTTCGTAAAGCGATCAGCGTTGTCGGTGGTATGGTTATCGGTGCCGTAGCAGCTACTTGGGTATCTGTTACAACAGCCCTTCAATTCAAGAATTCTGAAGGAAAAGTCTTCTTGAACATCCAAGAAAAGATCGATGGTGTTTATCCAGGTCTCTTGACAGCAGCCTTCATCACTCTTTGCTGGTGGTTGATGTCTAAGAAAAAAATTTCACCAAACAAAGTCATGTTACTTCTCGTTGTAGTTGCTTTGATCGGTGTTGCCCTTGGTATCTTCGACCCACATCTTAAATACTAAGGAAAAGAAAAAACGAATTTGCTAGTAGGAGTTTTTGAGAATGAAGTGAATGGACCTCCTTTACTTGCACTTCATTCTCAATTTTTATCAGGAGGAATCCCATGGTTACAAAACAAGAACTTGTCAATGGATATGAAACAGAAATCAAGTACCAACGCCACATGCTTGAAAACCTTGGTCGTTGGTTCAGCTTACTCTTTATCATTGCCAGTATTGGTGTGGTATTGATCTATCTCTTTCACAAAAGTTTCCTCCCACTCTTGATCCTCGGGATTTTACTAGCCTTGGTTGGAATTTTAGGCATGATTGTTTTTGGATATGGCATCTACCGCGGGCGGATCAATCTTCAAAAAGTGATCGATGATTTCAATCAAAAATTGACAATTTTAAATTGAAATTTTAGAAACATCTCATCTATTTTTGAGGTGTTTTTTTCTTGACTATTTCTGACCAAGTGATACAATAGAAACATAAGTTAGCACTTACGTATAGAGAGTGCTAAAAAACTCGTATGGAGGAATGAAGATGTTAAAACCATTAGGAGACCGTGTGGTCTTAAAAGTAGAAGAAAAAGAACAGACTGTTGGAGGTTTTGTCCTCGCAGGTGCGAGCAAGGCCGATACAAAAACAGCTGAAGTAGTGGCCGTTGGTGAAGGTGTGCGTACCCTAAGTGGTGAACTCATTGCTCCAGCTGTAAAAGCAGGAGACCACGTTTTGGTTGAAAGCCATGCAGGAATTGAAGTGAAAGATGGGGAAGAAACTTACACCATCGTTGGAACAGCAAACATTCTTGCAATTGTAGAGTAAGAGAAGAAAGAGGTAAGAGAAATGGCAAAAGATATTAAATTTTCATCTGATGCACGTTCTGCAATGGTCCGTGGTGTCGATGTCTTAGCAGATACAGTGAAAGTTACGTTGGGCCCTAAAGGACGCAATGTGGTTCTTGAAAAATCATTTGGTTCACCCTTGATCACAAATGATGGGGTGACCATCGCAAAAGAAATCGAATTGGAAGACCATTTTGAAAATATGGGTGCTAAATTGGTGTCAGAAGTGGCTTCTAAGACCAATGATATCGCAGGTGACGGTACAACGACCGCAACGGTCTTGACTCAAGCCATCGTTCGTGAAGGGATCAAAAACGTCACTGCAGGTGCTAATCCAATTGGCATCCGTCGTGGGATCGAGACCGCTGTTGCAACAGCAGTAGAAGCTTTGAAAAACAATGCGATTCCAGTATCGAGCAAGGAAGCGATTGCTCAAGTAGCTGCTGTGTCTTCTCGTTCTGAAAAAGTCGGTGAGTACATCTCTGAGGCCATGGAAAAAGTTGGCAAAGATGGGGTTATCACCATTGAAGAATCTCGTGGAATGGAGACAGAACTGGAAGTCGTTGAAGGAATGCAGTTTGACCGTGGTTACCTTTCACAATACATGGTCACTGATAATGAAAAAATGGTAGCAGACCTTGAAAATCCATACATTTTGATCACTGACAAGAAGATTTCAAATATCCAAGAAATCTTGCCATTGTTGGAAAGCATTCTTCAAAGCAACCGTCCACTCTTGATCATCGCTGATGATGTCGATGGCGAAGCTCTTCCAACACTTGTCTTGAACAAGATCCGCGGTACCTTTAATGTCGTAGCTGTCAAGGCACCAGGATTTGGAGATCGCCGCAAAGCCATGTTAGAAGACATTGCCATCTTGACAGGTGGTACAGTCATTACAGACGATCTTGGTTTGGAATTGAAAGATGCAACCATTGAAGCACTTGGTCAAGCAGCTAAAGTGTCAGTCGATAAAGACAGTACTGTCATTGTCGAAGGTTCTGGTAACCCAGAAGCGATCGCTAACCGTGTCGCTGTTATCAAGTCACAAATCGAAACCACAACCTCTGAGTTTGACCGTGAAAAATTACAAGAACGTTTGGCTAAATTGTCTGGTGGTGTTGCCGTAATCAAGGTTGGTGCTGCAACAGAAACAGAATTGAAAGAAATGAAACTTCGTATCGAAGATGCCCTAAATGCGACTCGCGCAGCCGTTGAAGAAGGGATCGTTGCCGGAGGTGGTACAGCCCTTGTCAATGTCATCTCTGCAGTCGCAGCCCTTGAATTAGAAGGGGATGAAGCGACCGGACGCAATATCGTTCTTCGTGCTTTGGAAGAGCCGGTGCGCCAAATTGCCCACAATGCCGGTTACGAAGGATCTATTGTGATTGATCGCTTGAAAAATGCCGAAGTCGGAACAGGTTTCAATGCTGCAACAGGTGAATGGGTGAATATGATTGATGCAGGAATCATCGACCCAGTTAAAGTGAGCCGTTCAGCCCTTCAAAACGCCGCTTCCGTTGCTAGTCTGATCTTGACGACTGAAGCAGTTGTAGCCAACAAACCAGAACCAGCAGCCCCAGCAGGACCAGGAATGGATCCAAGCATGATGGGTGGGATGATGTAACATGATACCAATGATTGGTGCTAAAGCACCGAATCATTGGACGGTAGCCGCTATGTTGCGGCCTACCTAATCATCTTACTAGCTCAAAGGGAGGAAAATATCCTTCCTCCCTTTTCACGTCGTAACCCCTTGGTTAATTTATCAGGTGCATTTATTGTTATGGCAAGTACCTTGGTGCCTTGCCGAAGTGTCTTACTAAGAAAACAAAGAAGGCATTATCGGCCTTCTTTATTTTCTGTCGTAACTGTTACACGATTGAGGCTATACCTCTCATCGTTGGATAGTAGCCACTATGTTGCGGCCTGGCTAATCGTCTTACTAGTTCAAAGAGAGTGGGACAGAAATCGGTAATTCGTTAGAATTCGATTTCGTTGTCCCACCTCCGCACAGTTGAGTAGGGCTGTAAAAGCTGATGAAATCAGCGTAGTAGAGCCCACTCAACCAC
>JAWGXY010000053.1:0-12464 GCA_032572035.1 Streptococcus parasanguinis | reverse complement strand
AAAAGCTGATGAAATCAGCGTAGTAGAGCCCACTCAACCACTGCGTCTTGCTCGACAATCCAAAAATAATTGAGAGGCTAGGACTTTTGTCCCAGCCTCCTTTTTTACTTATCAAACTTCACTTCCTCAAGCAAGTACTCGATGAATTTTTCTCCCATTTTTGAGAGGGCTGTTTTTTCATGTTTGATGTAGACCAGCTCGATCGGGTCTTCGATATCAAGGGGAATGGAGACGATGTTATTCCCGTTGAGATTGCTGTTGAGGATCCCGGTCGCAATGGTGTAGCCATCCAGACCAATCAAGAGATTAAAGAGGGTCGCCCGGTCACTGACGACGATGGATTTCTTATGATGCTCTTGAGAGAGGATCTCTTCTGAGAAGTAGAAGGAATTGTGGGTCCCTTGGTCATAGCTAAGGTATGGGAAATCTTCCAGATCAGACAAGTGAACAATCTCCTTCTTGGCAAGAGGATTGGTCTTGCTGACAAAGATATGAGGCTGGGCTGTAAAGAGGTGGGTAGCAACCAGGTGATTATCATCCAACATCTTAGAGAGGACATCTCGGTTGTAGCTATTCAAAAAGAGTACACCAACCTCGCTTCGGAAATTCTTGACGTCATCGATGATCTCCCAAGTCCGCGTCTCCCGTAGGAAAAGCTCGTATTTTTCCATGTCGCTTTTCTTAAGGAGAGAAACGAAGGCCTCAACCACGAAGGCGTAGTGCTGTGAAGAGACACTGAAAAGCTCACGAGAGCCTACAGGATTTTTATAGCGCTCGGACAAGAGGTCAATCTGCTCCACCACCTGGCGGGCATAAGAGAGGAACTCCATCCCATCGCGGGTCAAAGTGATCCCTTTAGGATTCCGTATAAAGATTTCAATTCCCATCTCGTTTTCCAAGTCCTTAACGGCATTGGAAAGGCTAGGTTGCGTGATGAAGAGTTGTTTTGCGGCTTCATTCATAGAGCCAGTTTCGACGATTTTGATAATGTATTGTAATTGTTGTATTCTCATGCTTTTATTTTAACATAAAAAAGCGCGTTTTTCCCGTAAAATGTGGTCTTTCAAGGACTGTATCAAAGAATAAGACAGGCTGAGGTAGGTAATAGGAAGTAGGCTAGATCGAATAATTAAAAATAGAAAATTGGAAACAAAATCTCCATCTGGGGACTGATTTTGATGGAAAAATACAGTTTTGTCTTGCTTAAGATAAGATCTGATTGATAGAATGGTAAAAAATTGATTGAGGAGATCTTATGAAAAAACTCGTTTCCTGGTATAAGAAAAAAGATAAGGAGTTGGAAACGCATTTCACAGCCGGTCTGTTACAGATCAATTTTGTGACCAATGCTCTGATTCTATTAGCCTTTTACATCTATTTGGTCATTAGTCAGTCGATCTATGCTCTATCGGATCCATTTATCCAATTTAGTGTTTGGGAGATCATTACCTTTACCATGAAGATCTTGCCCTACGGTCTAACCGTAGCACTCTTTGTTCCCAATATTTTTGTCATTATCTATGGGATTGGGCGGTGGTCCAGCATCCAGTTCAAAGAAGCAGAGGAAGAAGCTCTCGAAGATCCGGATTTGTTTGAAGATAGGGTACCGAAGGAAGGATAAGGGACAAGAGAAGATGACGCATCTCTTATGAAGGAAAAGCAAGAATCACCTAATCCTAATCCTGTCAAAAAGAAAAAGCAACAGCCTACAATTGTTCTTTGGTTTGGTCTCTTTGGTTGCTTTCTCGAAGCGATTTTCATTTACATCGTCAAGGAGATGACTTTTTACGAATGGAATGAGCCCTTGATCAATTCTCAGAAACATGCCTTGATCTGGTCTGGCGCCTATCCGACCTTCTTTACACTGGCAGCTCTTACTTTACTAGCCTTGATTATCTATTCCTACCGGGATGCGAATTCACTCTCGCCGTTAGCAAATGTCTTCTGCATCAGTGGCATTCTAGGAGGAGTGGTTCTTCTCTTAGTTTTCGATAATCAACTGCAGGTAGCAAGTTTTCACACCTTTTTCTTACTGATCTATTCCATCCATCTCTTGTGGCTTCGCATTAAGGAGTGGCAGGAAGATCGAACAGAGATAAGCTATGAGAATCGTCTGCTTCAGTTTTTCCATCGGCTCTTAAACAAGTCGCGTAACTGGCCTTGGCTAGCGGTCCTAATCGCTCTTCCAACCCTTGCTCTCGTCGTCCTTATTCTTATGCTCTTTGGGCAGCAACCGGATTCCATGATCAAGGCCTGGACCAATACAGCAGACTGGGCCTTCTCACAAAAGATCCCTCCTCAGAATCTCATCATTGATGAGCACTATCTTTGTACGGTTGCGGCTGGTGGCCATGAAAATGTTGTCAAGCCCCAGCGGATGGGCGTCCGCCACGGTCATCCAGTCGTCGTCAATCGCCAGCTCTGTATTGCCAATGCCTTTGAGCAGGTCTTAGAAGAAAAGACGCCACATTTCCATCGTTTCTTGCGTCGCAATTATGACCGCTATGGCTATCCCTTTGCCAAACATATCAAGAAGAAATGGGCTATGGACCTGATCTATTACCTGATGAAACCCTTGGAATGGCTCTTTTTACTTGTTCTTTATCTAGTAGATCGTAAGCCTGAAAATCGAATTGCCATGCAATACATCAAACCGATCCCAGAAGATTTTGACCCCAAGAAAGCTTCGTAAGCTAGCGATTTCTACTTGACAAGCGAGAAGGAGCGCGATATAATGAGACAAATTTAACCTTTAAGAGGTCCAGAGAGGCCTGCAAGGAAAGACGGAATAAAGATCAGCGGACGGAGTCTAGCTGATCATTTGTGGGACCTTGCTTTTGCGAGGTCTTTTTTGCTGAAAGAAAGAAGAGGATTTCAATGGTCAGTGACAGTTGTAAAAAACGCTTTGGTAAAATCATGATGGAAGACATGGAGTTAATCGCTCAAGAAGAGATTGCGCCACGGATTTTTTCAATGGTCTTAAAGGGGGAAATGGTGGCGCAAATGCTACCAGGTCAATTCCTTCATATCCGCGTCCCTGATGGGTCCAAGCTCCTTCGCCGTCCGATTTCAATTTCTGAGATTGACCGTAAGACACAGACTTGTCGCTTGATCTACCGCATCGAAGGTGGGGGCACAACTATCTTTTCCCAATTGCCAATCGGTAGCAAACTCAGTGTCATGGGGCCTCAGGGAAATGGCTTTGATCTCACCGATCTCGGCCAAGGTCAGAAAGCCTTGATTATTGGAGGTGGGATCGGTGTTCCTCCTTTGGTCCAAGTGGCCAAACAACTCCATGAGCAAGGCGTGGAAGTTGAAGTGGTTGTCGGCTTTGCGACCAAAGAAGCCGTCATTTTGGAAGAAGAGCTTTCTCAGGTTGCACATGTCACTGTAACGACAGACGATGGGACTTATGGCACTAAGGGCTATGTTTCTACGGTCATTGATCAGATGGACCAGAAGTTTGACGCTATCTATTCTTGTGGAGCACCTGGCATGCTCAAATATGTCAATACCAAATTCCATGACCATCCCCGCGCCTACATTTCCATGGAATCCCGTATGGCTTGTGGGATGGGGGCTTGCTATGCCTGTGTAGTGCATCTGGAAAATGAAAGCCAAGCAGCCAATAAGCGCGTGTGTGAAGACGGACCGGTTTTTGAAACCGGTACGATTGTGATGTAGGAGGACCTTATGACAGCAAATCGACTAGCCGTATCCTTACCCGGTTTAGACTTGAAAAACCCGATTATTCCGGCATCTGGCTGTTTTGGTTTCGGTCAGGAATATGCTAAATACTATGACTTAGACCTGCTTGGATCCATCATGATCAAGGCAACAACTGCTGAGGCTCGTTTTGGTAATCCAACGCCACGTGTCGCCGAGACGCCTGCAGGCATGCTCAATGCCATTGGGCTCCAAAATCCAGGTGTAGATGTGGTCCTAGCAGAGAAACTCCCTTGGTTGGCCCAACATTATCCAGAGCTTCCAATTATTGCCAATGTAGCCGGCTTCTCCAACGAAGAGTATGCGACGGTATCTGGCAAGATCTCGCAAGCCCCAAATGTCATGGCCATTGAACTCAATATCTCTTGTCCAAATGTAGACCATGGGAATAATGGTCTCTTAATCGGGCAAGTTCCTGAGTTAGCCTATGCGGCTGTGAAAGCAGCGGTAGAAGCGTCCTCAGTCCCTGTCTATGTCAAGTTAACGCCTAGTGTAGCAGACATCACGCAGGTCGCCAAGGCAGCAGAAGATGCAGGCGCGACTGGCTTGACCATGATCAATACCTTGGTCGGCATGCGCTTTGATCTCAAAACTGGTAAACCGATTATTGCTAATGGCACTGGAGGCATGTCTGGTCCAGCCGTTTTCCCAGTTGCTTTAAAACTCATCCGCCAGGTTGCCCAATCCACCAAACTTCCGATTATCGGAATGGGAGGTGTGGATTCAGCAGAAGCAGCCATTGAAATGATGATTGCAGGAGCCTCTGCGATTGGAGTTGGAACCGCTAATTTCACCGATCCTTATGCTTGTCCAATCATCATCGAAGATCTGCCACAGGTCATGGATCGCTACGGTATTGACACCCTTGAGAACTTCCGAAAACATGTACGGGAAAATCTACTGTAAATCCTTGACTTTTCCCAAATATCGTACTACAATAAATAAAAACCTTTAAAGTAGTCCAGAGAGGCTCCTAAGGTCTAGACGGTGAATCATGGTAGTTGTTCCTACCTAATTTTCGTGTAACCTTGCCTCGGGCAAGGTTTTTTTGTAGATAAAATGATCAATCAAAAAAGGAGTAATCCATGCGTGAAGAACGTCCTATTATCGCCCTTGACTTCCCAGCTTTCGAGGATGTCAAACACTTTTTAGAGCATTTTCCAGAAGACGAAAAATTATTTGTAAAAATCGGAATGGAATTTTTCTATGCAGTTGGTCCTGAAATTGTACATTACCTCAAAGGGCTTGGACACAGTATTTTCCTTGATTTAAAATTGCATGATATCCCAAATACAGTCAAATCAGCCATGTCCGTACTGGGGACTTTCGGAGTAGATATGGTGACAGTTCACGCAGCCGGTGGTGTAGAGATGATGCGCGAAGCCAAGGCAGCTCTTGGTGAAGGAGCTAAATTGGTAGCCGTGACCCAGTTGACTTCTACCAGTGAAGAAGACATGCGTGATTGCCAAAACATCCAAACAACGGTCCAAGAATCAGTCGTTAATTATGCTCGCAAGGCCCAAGAAGCAGGCTTGGATGGCGTTGTTTGTTCAGCCCATGAAGTAGCCTTGATCAAGGATGCCACTTCATCAGACTTTGTCTGTGTCACACCAGGGATTCGTCCTGCTGGAGCTGAAATCGGTGACCAAAAACGGGTCATGACGCCACAAGAAGCTCATAAAATTGGATCTGACTATATTGTCGTTGGACGTCCAATCATCCAAGCAGAAAACCCATGGGACGCTTACCATGAAATTAAGAGACAGTGGAATGCGTAAGAGCTACTAAAAGTGAAACTTTTGTAGCTCTACGGGAAGTCCTACGGAACCTTCCCTAACGCATTCACTAGATCACAGAAGAGAAAATGATCGTTTCTCTTCTGTGATCGTCGGAATAATCGAAGCCCGATAGGGCCTTCCCTAAACTATTCACTAGATTTAGAGGATAAAAATAATCGTTTTATCCTCTAAATCGTCGGAACACTAATCGCTACTAAAAGTGAAATTTTTGTAGCTCTACGGGGCCTTCCCTAACGCATTCACTAACCTGTAATGTTGTTGTTTAAATCTAAAAATGATTTAATTCGTATATGATTAAAATCGTAAAAAGGAGTCGTCATGTCATTAGCTAAAGATATTGCTAGCCATCTTTTGAAAATCGAAGCGGTTTATTTGAAACCTGAAGAACCTTTCACTTGGGCATCTGGGATCAAATCCCCAATTTATACGGATAACCGTGTAACCCTCGCTTATCCTGAAACTCGTACCTTGATCGAAAATGGATTTGTAGATAAAATCAAGGAAGCTTTCCCTGAAGTAGAAGTGATTGCAGGTACAGCAACTGCAGGAATTCCTCACGGAGCCATTATTGCGGACAAGATGAATTTGCCATTTGCCTACATCCGTAGCAAACCAAAAGACCACGGTGCTGGGAACCAAATTGAAGGCCGTGTACCACAAGGTCAAAAGATGGTTGTAGTGGAAGATTTGATTTCTACTGGTGGGTCTGTCTTGGATGCTGTCGCAGCTGCCAAGCGTGAAGGAGCGGATGTTCTTGGTGTGGTTGCTATCTTCACCTACCAATTGGAGAAGGCAGATAAGAAATTTGCGGAAGCTGACGTTCAACTTGAAACCTTGTCTAACTATACAGAATTGATCCACTTGGCGGAAGAACAAGGTTACATCACTTCTGAAGGTTTAGAGTTGTTACGCCGTTTCAAGGAAAACCAAGAAACTTGGCAAGATAAATAATAGGACGGAAGCGTTTTTAACGCTTCTTTTTTATACTCTTTTCACTAGTTGGTGGTTAACTTGATTCTCAAAGTAAAATCCGGTATGATAGTAGTAATTGTTTTTATGGATGAAGGAAAAATTATTTTTAAGGGAGAATAAGATGTCAAAAGAACATTATTTGCAAATGAAGAAGGAATTTAAAATTAGATTTACAATTATTATCGTCCTAGGTATAATTGCTAGTGTATTTTATATTCAGATATTGCTTAGCCACTCTCGTGAAGTGCCCTTTTTTATAACCTGTCTTGGAACTCTCACCTTCATCAATCAGTCATTGATTGCACCTGTCTTTTATGAGAAAAAAGCAGCTGAGAAGGAACATCCAGAATGGAAGAATTTATCAACAAAAGGAGTAGAAATTCCTCAGGAAGAAATTCAAAAACGAAATGGGATATCGATCCTATCTTTCATCATTGTAATTGTTGGATTCTTCATGTTATACCGACCAGCTCCAAAAACAGACGCAGGAACTGAAGTGATCAAAACCTATCGCGAGATCCAGTCTGTGCCAGAAAATTCAACAGAAAAAGGATCTAGCACAGTCTCTAATTTAACTCCGAAAGATGTTCAAACCTTACAAGAATTGAAAGAAGAAATCGAATCCAATGCCCCATCAGATTCAAACTCACTAGATATAAACAAAGCAAAAGATTTTGCAGAAAAAGCGCAGCAACAGAATTGGTTGAAAAGGGGAGAGTAAGATGACTTTTCAAGTGGTTTGAAATCAACTAGTTTTTGTGAAAGGATAAAAAACAAATGACAGTAACAACATTCTGGCTTAGTTTGGGCATTCTGAGCCTTGTTTTCTTGGTCATGCTGCTCATCTTTTATACCTTGTATCGTCGTGAAATAAAAGTGAAAACAGAATCAACCGCAAAAGTTCTGGGAGAAGTAGTTGCTTTTGATTCCCAAAATCAACTTCTTATTTCTCTGCCTGTGGTGGAGTATCAAGTCGAGGGCGAAAGATACCAAAAGACATTCACCTATACTTATTTTAGGGAGACTTCTTCCAACTCTGGGCAGGCCAATGTTTTCGATAGAACCTATGTTCTTGGAGCCGGCAAAAATCTGGATTTGCGGATGATATTCCCAATCGGGTCTCCTATGACAGTCTTTTATAATCCAAGCAAGCCACAAATTGGTTTTGTCGAACGATATGCCGGCTTAGTCGGTTTCTATAAAATCGGAATGATTCTAACGGTTTGAATTTATCTTGGGTTTGTATGCATTCTAGCTTTGTTAGGTTGAATTGTTCAGACCCATCTTAAATTAAAAGCCATTCATATATGTTTGGTTGAATGAGAGGGTTTTCAATGATCAAAAGAGGTCAATGTTTTAATATCAGTTTGAATGGGAAAAGGCCAATCTGGGGGTACTTTTTGTTGGTGACAGATCAAGGGGAAGAATTCATCGTCAAACGCAATAGTAAAATCCCTTTCGACAGATACCGAAAAGTGTATCAGACCAGCTATTCGTTTAAAGATCAAATTTTTTCAAAGAAAGCACCAGCAAATATTTCTTCTTTGATTGGTGTTCCACTAGGTCTGTTATTAGTAAGGACATTTAGAAAAATCCTTCCCATGGACCTTTTCTTTGGGATAGCAAATTTTGATTTGAATGTTAGAGAAGGGGCGATAAATGTCCTTTTGTTTCTCTTTGCAATTATGATCACTTTATGGTTGGTCACTATTGCCAGATATGTACAGTTGAAAAGATATGTTAAGAAAAATGGAGCAGATATAGAATTAGTTGGTCAGATAAAGCCTACAGAGTATCTTCAAAAAACAGCAAATGGAACCGAGGTGTGGTGAATGCGAAAAATGAGAAAACGTCAATTGTTTGCCCTTGTTTGTTTAAGCTCTATTGTTCTGTTTTTAGCATATTTTGTTCAAATGCGCTTGTTTTTGGGATTGATTTTATATTTGTTGGTTGTTCTTTTTTATAGAGGCCTTGAATTCACAGAGCCTCGGGAAATAGAGTTTGATTTTAAGAAAGACCCAAAATAATTAAGATTATTCCCCAACCTGAATGATTTCGTACCACCCCAAAACAGCAGAAATGCTGTTTTTTTGATATAATGAACCTATGTTATCGAAAAGTAAACGTATTCTATTTGGGATGCTTCATGTTGTCATGTTGCTAGTGATGGTCCACTGGTTCTTGATCAGTGTGACCTATCTGAGAGAGATTTCATGGCTAGCCATTTTAGGTGCTGGATTGCTATTTCTGTTAGCCTGGCTGAAACGCGATGGGCTAAAGAGTGCCTTTGCTTGGTTGACTCGGCATAAAAAAGGCTTCTTACTTGGAGCGGTTGTCTTTCAGTTGATTGTTATGGTTTGTGCGGAGCTCTTTATCCGTCGGGATGCTGCGGTTGTTTTCAAAGGGGCTTTTGATCTTCTTAAGCAATCCTCTATCACCAACTACCTCAGTCGCAATCCCAATAACATTCCGCTCTTTCTTTACGAGAAGTTTTTCTATGTCTTATTTGGCTCTAGCGGTCTGTGGGTCATGCAGGCTCTCAATATCCTCTATGTCAATCTGGGTGCAGTCCTCTTGTACAAGCTGTCCCAGAAGCATTTCAATCAAAAAACGGCTGATCTGGTCTATCTCTTCTATGTGAGCTTGATCTGTTACTCGCCGTATTTCTATTCCATGTACACGGACATTCCGCCGCTTCCTTTGATCGCTCTTCAGTTATGGTGGGCCTTGGATCTCTTGAAGGAAGACCAAGCAAGCATCTCTTGGAAGAAGATAGTTGGCTTGGGCATCTTATCTGGCCTATCCATGTTGATCCGTCCAACGACTATTATTGTCATGATTGCCTTTTGGGCTGTACTCTTCTTCAGAGGAAATTGGAAGGCCTTTGGCAAGATTGCTACGGTGACCGTGATTATGACGGGATTTGTCTTTGCAGGATTGAATACGGCGGTCAATCATCAAACAGTTGTGCCGATCTTGAAACAAGAAGGGTTGGCTAAAGGACCGCTCTTGTTTATCAATCTGGGCTTGACAGATATGGGGCACAACCAAGAAGATATGAAAGAAGGCTTGCTAGCCTATATTGATGAGGATAAGCGCTCGGATTACAACAATGGCCTCTTTAAAAAAGAAAATGTGATCAAAGAAATCAAGCGCCGTCTTAAGGAGTACGGACCGTTCGGTTTGATCGGGCATATCTACTACAAGCAATCTTTGACGGTCGCAGAAGGGACCCTAGGTTGGCTCTACCGAGATGTAGAGTATGAGAAGACGCCTTTTATCAATCCTCTCTATGCACCCCTGACTAAAAATAATGGTCTGGCAAAATGGGTGCGGACCTATTTCCTCAGCATTGATCGACCGCAGTACAAGTATTATGAATTTGTGAAGCAGGTGATCTGGATCATCCTATCGGCTGGTTTGGTTGGAGCTTATCTCAAACGTCGAGATACAGATGAATTTAACTTCCTTTCCTTAGCGGTCTTTGGTGGTTTGCTCTTCTTAACCATCTTTGAAGGTGGGAAAACCCGCTACCTCATCCAATTCTTACCGCAAATTTTACTAGTCGCTTCGATCGGTCTAGCAGGATTTACCAAGAAAGAAAATACCTAAAAGCTCTGGCTTGTTTGACAGACAGAAAAAGAGGCTAGGACTTTTGTCCCAGCCTCTTTTTTATCCAGTGGATCTGCGCCAAATGTGGTATAATGGAAGGTAAGAATTTATTGGATAGCGGAGAGTTTCCATGCAGCATTCACCCTGGCATGAAGCCATCAAATCCCATCTTCCAGAAGGGTATTTTCACCAGATCAATGACTTTATGAATGAAGTCTACAGCAAAGGAGTGGTTTATCCACCGCGTGACAAGGTCTTTAAGGCCTTGCAGACGACAGAGATGGATCAGGTCAAGGTTTTGATTTTAGGCCAAGATCCCTACCATGGACCGGATCAAGCGCAGGGCTTAAGTTTTTCTGTTCCGGATCATGTACCAGCGCCGCCGTCTTTGCAAAATATTCTCAAAGAATTGCGCTCAGATATCGGAGAGAAGCGTTCCCATGATCTGACCTCTTGGGCGGAGCAAGGCGTGCTCTTGCTCAATGCCTGCTTGACGGTGCCTGCTGGTCAGGCCAATGGCCATGCAGGACAAATTTGGGAGCCTTTCACAGATGCTGTGATCAAGGTGGTCAATGATTTGGAGGAGCCAGTTGTCTTTATCCTCTGGGGATCTTATGCCCGTAAGAAAAAGCCGCTGATTACCAACGATCGACATTTGGTCCTTGAATCAGCTCACCCAAGTCCCTTATCGGCCTACCGAGGATTCTTTGGTTCCCAACCCTTTTCAAAAACCAATCAATTTTTGAAAGAGGCGGGACGTGAGCCGATTGATTGGTTAAGATAGGAGAAAAAATGCCACAATTAGCAACGATTTGTTACATTGACAATGGGAAAGAATTTCTCATGCTGCATCGCAATAAAAAGCCCAATGATGTCCATGAAGGCAAATGGATCGGAGTTGGTGGGAAATTAGAACGCGGGGAAACCCCACAGGAGTGTGCGGCGCGTGAGATTTTTGAGGAGACGGGCCTTAGAGCCAAGCCAGTCTTGAAAGGGATCATTACCTTTCCGGAGTTTACTCCAGATTTGGACTGGTACACCTATGTCTTCAAGGTAACAGATTTTGAAGGAGAACTAATCGAGTGTAACGAAGGGACCTTGGAGTGGGTGCCTTATGATCAAGTCCTCTCAAAACCAACCTGGGAAGGGGACCACACCTTTGTCGAGTGGCTCTTGGAGGATAAACCCTTCTTTTCAGCAATGTTTCGCTATGACGGCGACCGCTTGTTAGAGTCGCATGTTGATTTTTATGAATAAAGGAGAATGCAATGGTTGTCATTAAAAATGGTCGCGTAATGGATCCCAAGACTGGCTTGGATCAAGTCTGTGATCTTCGCATTGAAGGAAAGAAAATTGTAGAGATCGCTGAGAACCTCCCAACGGATGGACAAGAAGTCCTTGATGCTACTGGTCTGGTTGTGGCACCTGGTTTGATCGATGTTCACGTGCATTTCCGCGAACCCGGTCAAACTCATAAAGAAGACATCCATACGGGTGCCTTAGCCGCAGCTGCTGGTGGTTTTACTCGAGTGGTCATGATGGCCAATACCAATCCGACCATTTCAGATATTGCGACCTTAGAGGAAGTCTTAGCTTCTGCAGCCAAGGAAAATCTTCACATTCATACGGTTGCGACGGTGACTAAGAACTTTGACGGTCAACACCTGACAGATTTTGAAGGCCTGCTTAAGGCTGGTGCAGTAGGATTTTCAGATGATGGGATTCCCCTTCAAAGCACTAAGGTTGTCCGCCAAGCTTTGGAAGAAGCTAAGCGTCTAGGAACCTTTATTAGTCTGCATGAAGAAGACCCTGAGTTGAATGGCATTCTTGGTTTGAATGAAAACATTGCCAAGGAACACTTCCATGTCTGTGGGGCGACGGGTGTAGCTGAATATTCAATGGCTGCACGTGATGCCATGATTGCCCATGCGACAGGTGCTCACCTCCATTTCCAACACCTTTCCAAGGAAGAAAGTGTCAAGGTGGTGGAATTTGCCCAAGGATTAGGTGCTCATGTGACGGCAGAAGTGGCACCTCAACACTTTTCGAAAACAGAAAGTCTGCTCTTGACTAAGGGAAGCAATGCTAAGATGAATCCACCTCTTCGCTTGGAATCTGACCGTCTAGCAGTGATTGAAGGCTTGAAGTCAGGCGTCATCTCCGTGATTGCGACGGACCACGCGCCTCACCATGCAGATGAGAAGAATGTTCCTGATATTACCAAAGCACCATCTGGCATGACTGGGCTTGAAACTTCGCTTTCTCTTGGTTTGACCTACTTGGTGCATGCAGGTCATTTAAACCTGATGCAATTGCTTGAAAAGACGTCCTATAATCCAGCACGTCTCTATGATT
>JAWGXY010000052.1:0-12821 GCA_032572035.1 Streptococcus parasanguinis | reverse complement strand
AAGCTGATGAAATCAGCGTAGTAGAGCCCACTCAACCACTGCGTCTTGCTCGACAATCCAAAAATAATCGAGAGGCTAGGACTTTTGTCCCAGCCTCTTGATCTTAAATGATTTTCGTATAAAAGCCGTATTTGTCTTTGATCTTCTTTGGAATACTATCATCGGTAATAATGGCATTTAGATCTTCCACACGATAGAAACTGTAGAAGGAATAACTATCAAACTTGCTGTTATCGGCTACCACATATTTCTCTATTGCATTGTTCAGAATAATGGCATTGCCATTTCCTTCTTCTTCATTAGCTGTAGAGACACTATGGCCATCGATTCCATTGACCCCGATAAAGGCTTTAGAAACCTTGATTTCTTTCAAGAGTTTATTAGCAAATTGACCGACAAAAGTTTGCGTCTTCACCCGGTAACGACCACCAACTAAGATCAGGTCATAATTTGGGAAATCCTTGAGCTTCTCAAAAATCGGTAGGGAATTGGTGACGATGCTAATTTCTTTCCCTTCCAAATAATCTCCGATAAAGTCTGTTGTTGTACCAGAGCCAATAAAGACGGTATCCCCATTTTCGATCAAGTCTGCACATTTTTTGGCAATGGATCGTTTCTCATCAATATTGATCAGATTTTTCTCACTGTGAGAAGCTTCTAATAAACTATCTTTGACTTTTTTGTGGGCCCCACCATGTACACGAACTAAAAGACCTTGTTTTTCAAGATCGATCAGATCGCGACGAATGGTCATGTCTGTCACCCCAAAGAGTTCCTTGAGCTCTTTGACCGATACCACACTTTTTCGATCCAGCTCCTGAAGAATTTCAACATGTCTGCTATCTTTCATGGTACTACTTCCATTCCTACTATATTTGTCTCTATTATACTACATTTTTCAAAAAACACAAATTCAAACATTATATTAACAAGAGTAAACATGATATTTTTAAATAAATAAAAGAAAAAAGCCTTCTGATAAATCAGAAAGCTTTAATTTTGCTATTTCTAGCTTCCTCACCTTTGGATCAAGGCTCGGGACAAAAAGGTTTAGAAAACCTTTTTATTTTGCGATTGGGTAAACAGAAACTTGTTTTTTATCGCGACCTTTACGTTCGAAGCGTACTACGCCTTCAACTTTTGCGAACAAAGTATCGTCTCCACCACGTCCAACGTTCACACCTGGGTAGATGTGTGTTCCGCGTTGACGGTAAAGGATAGATCCACCTGTTACAGTTTGTCCATCAGCTGCTTTAGCTCCAAGACGTTTTGCTTGTGAATCACGTCCGTTTGATGTAGAACCTCCACCTTTTTTGTGGGCGAAAAGTTGCAAGTTAGCAAGATTCAATTTCAACATAATTGTTTTCCTCCATGTTAGTTTTCTGTGATAACTCTTGTTTGGACGAACTCTGAAGAGTTCTCCGATAAGTTTGCCATCCCTAAGAAAAATGATTCAAAGAATAGTTGGGTCATTTCTCTTTGATGTGGTGGAATATCTGTCGGGATTGTGACCCGAAGGAAGCCACCTTCTTCTTCGTTTAATTCTAGATCCGGTTCGTAGCCTGCAAATTTCTCAACAGAGTTGACAAAGTTAATGGCTAGAGTCGAAACCGATGCACACACGACATCAAAGCCATATTCACCGCTTCCAGCGTGCCCAGTGATTTCTGCACTCCTCAGCTCGCCATCTTCGGCTCGTTCAAAGACTGCTTGTATCATGTGTTCTCCTAAAAATTAAGCGTTGATAGCGTTGATGACAACTTTAGTGTAAGGTTGACGGTGACCTTGTTTACGGTGGCTACCTTTTTTAGGTTTGTACTTGTAAGTAACAACTTTCTTTTGTTTTCCTTGTTTTTCAACAGTTCCAACAACAGTAGCTCCTGAAACAAGTGGAGTTCCGACAACAGTGTTTTCACCACCAACAAGAACAACTTCGTTAAATGTAACTTCTTGACCAGCTTCAACGTTCAATTTTTCAACGTAGACTGCTTGACCAACTTCAACTTTAACTTGTTTTCCGCCAGTTTTAATGATTGCGTATGTGCTCATTATGCACCTCCTATGTATTTTTGGGTTTCCCCGTATTTTTGTGAAGACTCGCCTAGCATCGTGGGACGAACCACTTACTCTCATGGAAATGAGCGACGATGTTCGAGCGGTTGCACAGGCATGTGCATAGTCAACTCTCTAAGTATATCACTTCTATCAGACAAAGACAAGTATTTTTGCGCTTTGAAAGCGAATTTTCTTTGAAAAATCTATTTTTTGTATCTTGTAGTTTAAGATCGCATTCAAAACCTGCCTTCATCTACTTATCCTTAAATTTAAAGTCATTGAAGCTCATTTTGGCTTTAGACGAATCGTTCATCCCCTTCATTTTTTCTTCTTGTTCCTTAGTAATTTTTATCGGAATCGCTGCAGCAGTATTGGGTTTTAACACACCCGATTCGCTCACTTCATAGTCAACTGTGACATCTTTAAAAAGTGGCTCTCCATCATATTCCAAATTCAGGACAAAGGATCCATCACGATCGATGGTTGTGGTGGTACGATTCACAATAAAGAATAAGGCGAAGCGATTTTCCTCATTTCCAAAGGTATATCCTGGAAAAAAGACAAATAATTTTCCAGCTTCTCCAAGCGTTGGATGTTCCTTGATAAATTTCTCAGACGCTTCCAAGACTTCGTTGTCCTGGTCTTTATACTGCTCGGCCTTGACAAATGTGAGGGGTTCTTTTTTTCTATTGCTTGATTGGCTAGTCTTCTCTTCTTTTTTCGGGCCAGTAAACGATACTTTGACACAGCCTGTCAACAGAAGCAAACTTGTCATTAATACGATAATTTTTTTCATCTTGTCTCCTTTAAGTTGGTTAGAAAAAGAGGCTGGATACGCCCAGTCTCTCCTATAGCAAATCCTCAATCAGGTCATCAACCTCGTCTTTTTCTACTTTTGGTGTGATCTCTGTTACGATGATGCCTGCTACAGCTCGCTCAACTAAGGCTTCCACATCCATACGTTGCTCATACTGCTCTGCATTTTTGAGTTTCGGATTAGTCTTTGGACGATCTGGTGCAAAGATGGTACAACAGTCTTCAAACGGTTGGATAGAGATTTCAAAGGTATCAATCTCTTGGGCAATATCGATGATTTCCAACTTGTCCATGGTCACCACCGGACGGATAACTGGTGTATTGGTTACCGCATTGATGGCCTGCATACTCTCTAAGGTTTGACTAGCCACTTGTCCTAAGCTTTCACCGTTGATAATCACCAAACCACCGCGAACCTCGCGAATACGATCTGTGATGCGCATCATAAAGCGGCGGGTCAAGGTCATGAGATAAGCTTCCGGTGCTTTTGCCTTGATTTCCTCTTGGATCTCTGTGAAGGGCACTTCGATAAATTGGATATTGCCCCCAAACTTGGTCAACTTCCGTGTTAAGCCATGAGCTTTTTTCAAGGCACCTGGACTGGTATAAGGGGGGCTCGCAAAGTGGACCGCTTCGATATCTACTCCACGCTTCAAGGCTAAGTAGCCAGCTACTGGAGAGTCGATCCCACCAGAAAGCATGAGCATCCCTTTTCCAGAAGTCCCAACTGGAAGACCTCCTGCCCCCTTGATGGTTTCATAAGAGATGTAGGCTGCTTCTTCTCGAATTTCAACTTGCAAGTTGATATCTGGCTTTTTCATCTGAGCCTGAATCGTTGGGATGGCTTCAAAGACAGCACCACCTAGGGTTTGATTGAGTTCGCGACTATCGAGTTCAAAAGTGTGATCGCTACGCTTACTTGAGATTTTAAAGGTCAAGCCGTCCTTGTATATCTCCTTCATAATCTCTTGCACCGCAGCTTTCAAGGCTGGTACTGATTTTTCAATCTTGTAAACAGGTGAAAAATTTTGGATCCCAAAAACTTGCTTGAGGGATTCTGCCACCGGCTCATAATTTGTCCCATGTAGATAAGCATGGGCCCGATCGCGGTCCGCTGTCACTTTGACAGCCGGATAAATAGATAAAACATCTTGGATATTATTGCGAAGTTTATTGATGAAACGCATGCGGTTTTTCCCTTTAGTAGAAAGTTCTCCATAGCGAATCATAATTTCTGAATAGGTTAAGGTCATATTGATTTCCTTCTATAATTTAACGTACTTTTCGTGTTTGTTCGTAAATCAGTTTGAACTTGGTCAAGAATTGCTCGACTTGGCTCATGTCATTTTCAAGATCGAGGCTTAAGCGAACAGCTGTCTGTGCGATACTCTTGTCCACTCCCATGGCAATCAAGGTACCAGCTGGTTTTCCAGCCTTGGACGAGCAGGCACTGGTGGTCGAGATGTAAATATCAAACTCTTCAAAGGCATGGACCACTACTTCACCACGAACTCCCTTGATCCCGAAAGTCAAGATGTGAGGGGCAAAGTGATCCTCACCAGAAAAGACAGTGACATCTGGATAGTTGGCCAATTCTTTGCGGATCACTTCTTTCATCTGCTGGGTCTTGCTGGCAAAAGCTTCTTGGTTTTCCATAGCTAAGCGTAGGGCTTTTGCGGTTGCTGCGATACCTGCCACATTCTCAGTTGTCGAGCGCATTTCTTTTTCTTGACCTCCACCCGTTAAGAGGGGTGTGATCTTTTTGCCTTCTTTGATGTAGACAAAGCCAACTCCACGAAGACCATGGAATTTATGACTAGAGAAGGTCGCAAAGTCCACGCGCTCTGGTAGATAAACTTCTGTTGCTACCTTGGCTAAAGCTTGAACCGCATCGACATGGAAACTAATCGTTGGACGATCCTCTATGAGAGCCGCAATTTCATGGATGGGCTGGATGGAGCCAATCTCATTGTTGACAGCCATGACAGAGACCAAGGTCGTATCTGGACGGAGAAGGCTAGCCAAGGCATCTACTTTGACAAAGCCACGCGCATCCACTGGAGCATAATCCACTTCGAATCCCTGCGTCTTTAACCAAGCAGCGGACTCCTTGATAGCCGGATGCTCGATGTCAGAGACAATGATATGCTTGCCATAAGGAGCTTTCTCAAAGGCGACACCCTTGAGGACCCAGTTGTCCCCTTCTGTCCCACCAGACGTGAAGTAAATTTCTTCAGCTTTCTTGCCAATTAACTCTGCAATCTGTTTCCGAGAAGCTTCTAAAATACGAGTCGCTTGACTACCTAGATTGTGCAAACTAGAAGGGTTCCCCCAAATCCGAGTGGCCACTTCTGTATAGGTCGCAAGGGCTTCTGGATAAGGTTTGGTCGTTGCTGAATTGTCAAAATAAATCATGTCCTACGCATCCATCACTTTCTTTTTACGTAACTTCTATTTTATCATTTCTAACCGCTTGGGACAAGGATTTGATAAAGAGAGATGAGGTAAAATCACTCCATAAAATTCAGTTCTTTTTAGACATTTTTCAGAAAATGACTTATAATAAGAAAGTGTTAAAAAACAATTTTTGATAGAAAGAGAAAAAACATGTCACAATATTCAAGAAGCAACAAAAACCAAAAACCTGAGGATACTACAGATTCTAGACCCTCACGTGGTGAGAAAGTCAAACAAGGTTTGTCCGTATTTCAAACGGTTGTAGCTACAATTGCTAGTCTTTTAGGGATTATCGTCACTTCCTTTACCATTATGAGCCTGCTCAATAAAGACAACCAAAAAACAGAAGACAAACCGTCTAGTAGCACCAGCGTCGTCGTGGTCCACGATAAGGGATCTGACTCAAGCGCTACCAATACAGATGCTAATACCAATACGCAAACCGATTCAAGCAATACAGATGCTAGTTCACAAAAAGAAACCGATAGCTCATCCGCTACAGACACCAGTTCATCTGCAGCACAAGACCAAGGTTCCACAGCAACAGACAGTGGCGCAGATACAGCATCATCTAGAACCAACTAAAAAATCAGTAAGGACAACCTTACTGATTTTTTTTTGGCTTTCGATGCCAGCTTTTTCTGATTTATATAGAAAGCATCTATCTCATTGTCGTACTCCCACTTGAGCTTTGAACGCTCTTCCTAGATTTGATCCAATTACTCAAGTAATCTCCCCCCTATATCAATGTCGGATCCTATATACATCTCATCTAGATTCAATGTATTGTCCTCATTAATTGGGATATCTACTCCCCAACCCGATTCTTCAATATGATTTATACGTCCATAAACATTCATATAATATTCGGGAGTTGTAAGCCCACCATCACTCCATTGTGTCTGATCCCAATCAATCTGAACGGATTCAACTTTTGAATTTTGTGCTTTGACTAAATCAATAACCTTCTGTTCGTGTTCTTTTAGGTAGTCCAGTTGTTCTTTTTTTATGTCTCCTTCTGGTTTTTGTACGACTTTCTTTGAAGATGGGGTCGTTATCTTCTGTTCAGGTCTTTTGGTCAGGGTCATGATTTTTCCTCCAAGAAAAACCAGTCCTAGGATCGGTAACAAAATGATCAAAAATAGTTCCATTTGTCTCTTCATAAATCCTCCTTACAGACTTTGAATCTTCCAGTTCTTACTCAATATAATCACCCTTAATACTAATATTATGGCCCATACTAAATGTCATCTTTTGATCAGAATCAAATACGACATCCACCCTCCATCCTGAATCTTCAAGTTGATTGACGGTACCAAAAATTTCTATGACCTCATCTCCACCTTGTGGGGTCCCATTTCCACCATCAATCCATTGCGTTTCGTCCCAATAAATCTGAACAGAATCAACCTTTGAACTCTTCGATTTCACAAAATTGACGATTTCTTGCTCGTGCTCTTTGAGATAAACAAGTTGTTTTTGTTTGATCACTTCTATATCTTCTTTTGTGGAGGAAGAGGTTGCAGTTTGTACTTGTTTTGTATGAGCTTTTTGTTTTACACTACAACCTCCAATGCTTGTGAAAATAAACATTAAAGCTAATAACTTAAGTGTACATTTCATTTTAATTTTCTTGTTTCCTCATAACACTTTTACTTCTATTTACTTAAGAAAAAATTTTCCAGCCACCATTTTCCTCGATATAGATATCATTAAGCATGCCCATTTTTTTGATAGTTGGTATGCTATTTTGATCTTCTAGGTAAAAATCAACGGAGAATTTTGTGTTTTTTAATTGATTAATCTGACCAGAAATAGATAAATTGTATCCACCACCCTGAGGCGTTCCGTTTCCAGACTCTTCAATTTGCATACTGTTCCAATCAATCTGAACGGATTCGACTTTTGGATTTTGAGCTTTCACAAAATCAACAATTTCTTTTTCATGTTCTTTCAAATAGGCTAGCTGCTTTTGTTTAATGGCTTCTTTATCTTCTTTTGTGGTTGAAGAGGTGACAGTCTGCGCTTGTCTGCTCTTTTCACGTTCTTTCTTCACACATCCTACTAGACATCCAAGTGTTGAAATGAAAGCAAGTGCGATTATCAAATTGTTTATTTGTTTTCTCATAATTTTATTTTGTTTAAAAGTGATTCCTCTATTGTATCTCTCGTTGTCTAACGGATAAATCAATTCTTTTCTACTCGATATAAACTATCAGAACCAATTGAATCTATTTTAGGCAGCTTATTTTCGTCTAACGTAAAATTCAGGCTAAAATTTGTTAGATCACTTCCATTGGCATAACCATAAACTAATAGTATTTCATCTCCTCCCTGAGGTGTTCCATTACCTCCTACAACTGTTCGAACACTATCCCAGTCATAAGATACCTGATGAATGTTGGCATTATGAGCTTTCACATAGGCTGTCATTTCTTGCTCGTGTTCTTTCAGATAGGCGAGCTGTTTTTGTTTAATGGCTTCT
Organism: Streptococcus parasanguinis; assembly: GCA_032572035.1. Classification (GTDB taxonomy): domain Bacteria; phylum Bacillota; class Bacilli; order Lactobacillales; family Streptococcaceae; genus Streptococcus; species Streptococcus parasanguinis_AB. The sequence goes on along the minus strand of JAWGXY010000052.1, from coordinate 5,008 downwards.
TTGGTTGATGAAGAAGCGATGTTATTTATTGGTTTCGTCTGTACTTTTGGCTTCCCAACACACCCTCCAAAGCTTAAAATTCCAGCAATGGCAACAACTGTTACCATGATTTGTCTTGTTTGTAATTTCATAGCTTTTCCTTGTCCCAATTACTTAAATACTTCTCCTCCAACACCAAAACCATTGCTTAACATCATAGTTTTTAGATCAGGCATTTCATTATGAATCTCAATCGTGACATTCCAACCAGAATTTTCAATATGATTAAAACCACCATACAACTCGATGATTTCGCCACCTCCTTGAGGAGTTCCGTTGCCTGCTTCGCCCCATCGAATATCACTCCAATTAACCTGAACAGATTCTATTTTAGAATTTTTTGACTTTAAAAAATCAACAATTTCTTTTTCATGTTCTTTCAAATAGGCAATTTGTTTTTGCTTCGTCGCTTCTTTATCTTCCTTGCTTGTAGAAGAGGTTACAATTGGTGCTTGTTTCGTTTGCTTCTTTGATTTTATGGTACATCCTTCGATACTAAATAAAGCAACTATTGATGTTACTGTTAGCAAAATAATTTTAGTATGTTTCTTCATAATTTATCCTTAAATTTCAACATAGATCAAAAAAACTACTACTCCAATATTTCTTCACCGATGGTTATATGGTTAAATATGGAAATTTTTTTCAAATCGATTGAATCATCATCATTAATCGGCATAGAGGCACTCCATCCTGAATCTTCAATATGATTCACTGTTCCATAAACTTCAATAGAATAATCAGGAAACAAGAAACCTCCATCACTCCATCTCACATCAGTCCAATCAATCTGAACTGACTCAATTTTAGGATTTTGAGACTTCACAAAATCGACGATTTCTTGCTCGTGCTCTTTGAGATATGCTACTTGTTCTTTTTTTATTTCTTTTTTTTATTTCTTCTTTTGATTTCTGTACGACTTTCTTTGAAGATGAGGCCGTTATCTTCTGTTCGGGTCTTTTGGTCAGATTCATGATCTTTCCTCCAAGAAAAACCAGTCCTAGTATCGGTAACAGAATAATCAAAAATAATTCCAGTTGTCTCTTCATCTCTTCTTCTCCAATCCTTCCTTTCATGACTGGATGGGCCAGTCACTTTCCTTACTATTATAGCATCTTTCATTTGAATCTCAATCTAACTCACTAGTTAGAGACTTTTATAAGGCAATCATAAAAGAACTTGCGGTGTTCTGCTAGAATATAGATAATCCTTTTTTACAAATAACAACCTAAGTGATGCTAAAAATTCAAATGTTGCATTTTTGTAGAGTATCTAAATATATAATGAAACTTTCCGCTGTGAGAAAAGTGCTAGAAACACCATTGTTTCTAGCACTCGGGAGTTTTGGAACCTTAGGTCCAAAACTAATTGAACACGGGCAGCGGATTGTGTCAAAAAGATAAGTTTTCCTAGAATCAACAGATTCTGCGTCAAACTTTCTATTTTGACTTTATCCGCGAACACCCTTTGTATCTTTGATAAGTCATGGAACTTCCTGTATTGCTGAAATCATCCACTGGATAATTTCACCTAACGTCCGTACTCACTTAAGGAAAGTTTCTAAGAGGAGTTTATCTTCAATCAAAAAGGAACCCGAAGGTTCCTTTTTGTTATTTTCGATACATCTTGACCTGAAGGTAAAGATCGTTGTAGACTCCAAGCAATTTCTTGCCTAATTGTTGATAGACTTCCAAATGGTCTAGTGTTTCATCACTTGGATAGAAGGATTGGTCATCTTGGATTTCTTTTGGCAACATGGCTTTGGCTTTTTTATTTGGCGTTGAGTAGCCGACATAAAGAGCATTTTTCAAAGCATTTTTAGGACGAAGCATGAAGTTAATGAAGGCATATGCTGCTTCTTTATTTTTCACGGTTTTTGGAATGACAATGTTATCAAACCAAAGGTTGCTGGCTTCAGTTGGAACGACATAGCGAAGATCCTTATTGGCTTCGAGCATTTGGCTAGCCTCTCCTGAGAAAGTAACCCCAATAGCCGCATTGTTTTGGATCATATAGCCTTTCATCTCATCGGCCACCAAAGCTTTGATATTTGGCGTCAAGGTGTAGAGTTTATCTACTGCCTCTTGCAATTTCTTTGGATCCTTTTCATTGAGGCTATAGCCCAAGGTATTGAGACCAATTCCCATGACCTCACGCGCACCATCGTACATCATGATGTCATTTCTGTACTCTTCACGCCAGAGATCTGACCAATGTTCAGGAGCATTTTTAACCATCTTGGTATTGTAGACAATCCCCAAGGTACCCCAGAAATAAGGTACTGAATATTGGTTACCCGGATCAAACGATTGGTTCAAAAGTTTTGGATCAATATTTTCCATCCCTTTGATCTTAGATTGGTCCAACTTTTCAACCAGATGCTCATCCATCATCTTGGCAATCATGTATTCACTAGGAATCGCAATATCGTAGGTGGTTCCCCCTTGCTTGATCTTGGTGTACATGGCTTCGTTGGAATCAAAGGTATCATATTGCACCTGAATTCCTGTCTCTTTTGTGAATTCCGTTAGCAATTCTGGATCGATATAATCTCCCCAGTTGTAGATGACCAACTTGTCACTATTCTTGGTATTCATGCTCGCTTCGATCTGGTGGCTAATTCCCCAGAGGACCAGAATGACAAGGACAATCCCAGTTAGGAATGAATAAAGTTTTTTCATGCTGCTTCCTCCTTTTCACGGGTAATAAAGTAATAACCGATGACCAAGAGCACACTAAAGAGAAAGACAAGGGCGGACAAGGCATTGATACTGAGGGAGATCCCTTGACGCGCACGTGAGTAAATCTCTACAGACAAGGTTGTAAAGCCATTTCCGGTTACAAAGAAGGTCACGGCAAAGTCGTCAAGCGAATAGGTAAAGGCCATAAAGTAGCCAGCAATAATGGCTGGTGTCAGATACGGCAACATGATCTCTTTGAGCATTTGCACTTGGGTAGCTCCCAAGTCATAGGCAGCATTGACCATATCCCGGTTCATTTCCTTGAGTCGTGGCAAGACCATCAAGACCACAATGGGAATCGAGAAAGCCACGTGGCTAGCCAAAACAGATAGGAAACCTAGCTGGTACTTCACCGTCGTAAAGAGAATCAAGAAGCTGGCCCCGATCATAACGTCTGGCGCTACCATAAGAATGTTGTTGATAGAGAGCAAAGGTCCTTCTAACTTCTTCTTCGATTGGTAGATATAAATGGCTCCAAAGGTTCCAATCACTGTCGCAATCAAGGCTGACAAAAAGGCCAAGAGGAAGGTCTCTGATAAGATCAGCATCAGGCGACTATCTGCGAACAATTCATTGAAATGCTCAAGCGTGAAGCCCGTAAAGGCATTCATATCTCCCCCTTTATTGAAGGCATAAAAGATCAAATAGAAAATAGGAAGATAGAGGATCAGAAAGACGAAGCCTAGATAGAAATGAGATACTTTTTTCATCGTTCTCTCCTTTCTCTAGTTGCCCACATGGTAAAGAGCATGGCAAGGATCAGAACAACTCCGATGGTAGAACCCATTCCCCAGTTTTGTGTTGTCAGGAAGTGCTGTTCAATCGCAGTCCCTAGGGTAATGACGCGGTTTCCACCGATCATCCGTGTCAACATGAAGAGACTCAGACTAGGAATAAAGACAGACTGCACACCTGAGCGGACTCCATTCATGGACAAGGGGAAGACCACATGACGGAAGGTATCCCAACGATTGGCTCCCAAATCATAGCTGGCATTGATCAAGTTTGGATCTAAGTCATCTAAGACATTAAAGATCGGTAAAATCATAAATGGCAACTCGATGTAGCTGGCTACAAAAATAAAGGAGAAATCGGTAAAGAGGATCTGCTGGGGAGCGACTCCGAGAAAGCTTAAAAAGCTATTGATGGAACCGTTTTGCCCAAAGATCCCAATAAAGGCATAGGCCTTGAGCAAGAGATTGACCCAGGTTGGCAAGACGATCAACATCAACCACAACTGCCGGTGTTTAAGCAGCGTCAAAAAGTAAGCAGTCGGGTAGGAGATCAAGAGCGTCACCAGGGTGACGATTCCGGCATAAAGGACCGAATTAAAGCTCATCTTTAAATAGGTCAAATTTTGCGTAGTGAAGAACTCTTTGTAGTTTTCAAGTGAAAACTGCCCTTCAACGTTAAAAAAGGATTGAAAGATGATCATGACTACAGGAGCCAAGACAAAGAGAAAAATCCACAAGAAATAGGGGAGGATAAATAGATTAGAGGTTGTTTTCTTCATCTCTTTCCTCCTCAATGGCATTAATCAAACCAGCTTCTTGCTCTTCCACTTCAACGTACTCTTCGATCCGTGCATCGAATTCTTCTTCGGTTTCGTTGAGACGCATAACGTGGATATCTTCTGGTTCAAAGTCTAGCCCGATAACTTCTCCCACGATAGCCTTACGAGTGGAGTGAATCATCCACTCATTTCCCAAATCATCATAGGCGATGATCTCGTAATGAACACCACGGAAGAGCTGGGTGTCCACTTTCACTTGGAGCTTGCCTTCTTCAGGAAGAGTGATTTGCAAGTCTTCAGGACGAATGACGACTTCAACTGGTTCATTTGGACGCATCCCCCCATCGACCGCTTCAAAGCGTTTGCCATTGAACTCAACCAAGTAGTCCTCGATCATGCGACCATCTAGAATGTTAGACTCCCCGATAAAGGTGGCTACAAAGTGGTTAATCGGTTCATCATAGATATCAACCGGTGTACCAGATTGGACGATTTCTCCTTCATTCATGACAAAGATCCAGTCACTCATGGCAAGAGCTTCTTCTTGGTCATGGGTAACAAAGACAAAGGTAATCCCCAAGCGTTGTTGCAATTCCCGCAACTCATACTGCATGTCTGTCCGCAGTTTCAAGTCAAGTGCAGACAAGGGCTCATCTAAAAGGACCACTCGTGGTTCATTGATAATAGCCCGGGCAATAGCTACCCGCTGGCGTTG
>JAWGXY010000051.1:0-13290 GCA_032572035.1 Streptococcus parasanguinis | reverse complement strand
AGGGCTGTAAAAGCTGATGAAATCAGCGTAGTAGAGCCCACTCAACCACTGCGTCTTGCTCGACAATCCAAAAACAATTGAGAGGCTAGGACTTTTGTCTCAGCCTCTTTTTTGACTTTGTCCGCTTGGCCCTTTGTATCTTATTACAAAGGCCGCTTATTGGGTAAGCCTGCTTTTCTTGGGTATTTATTGGGTGTTTCTTTTTTCTTCTCCACAACAGTAATGTAGCGAGGATCCCCATTTGGCAATTCATACTGTAGATTGTCTTCAACCTTGCTAAATAGCAGGTTGAGGGCATTTTTGGCTTCTTCCAACTCTTCTGGAGCATTGCTGGCCTTGAGAGCAAGAAGCCGTCCTCCTACTTTCAGGTAAGGGATGGTCAGTTCAGAGAGGACCTGCATGCGGGCAACAGCGCGGGCAGTTACGATATCAAATTGGGCACGAAAGGCCTTGTCTTGTGCAAAGTCTTCAGCTCGTCCATGGTAGAAATGAACCCCATTTAAGCCCAACTCTTCAGCCAGCAAGTGGAGAAAATTGATCCGCTTATTAAGGGAATCAATGATGGTCACATCCAGCTCAGGGAAAAGGATCTTCATGGGTAGGCTGGGAAAGCCAGCGCCAGCTCCGATATCCAGGAGACGGATGGGTTGGTTTTCGATCAGGCCCTGTAAAATGGGTGCGATCGAATCATAAAAATGCTTGAGATAGACTTCGTCTTTTTCGGTGATGGCGGTGAGATTAATCTTTTCATTCCATTCCACGAGGAGCTCAAAATACCGTTCGTATTGCTCTTTTTGACGATCAGTTAATGGAAAGCCGAGGTCGGCTAAACGGACATAAAATTCTTCTGGTTTCATGCTTTTATTTTACCACAAAATAAGGGAAATTTGATATACTGGTAGAAAGAAATGAAAGGAATTCAATAAAATGATTTGGATTATTCTTGGGATCATTGTGGTCCTTGTGTTGATTGTAGTTGGAGTTTACAACGGTTTGGTGAAAAGCCGCATGCAGACTCGCGAAGCTTGGAGTCAAATTGATGTGCAATTGAAACGTCGGAATGACTTGATTCCAAACTTGATCGAAACCGTTAAAGGCTATGCCAAGTACGAAGGAGATACACTAGCAAAAGTGACTCAACTTCGCCAACAAGTAGCGCAAGCTTCTTCACCTGCGGAGGCAATGGCAGCCAGTGATGCTCTTTCACGCCAAGTAGCAGGCATCTTTGCGGTGGCTGAAAATTACCCAGACTTGAAAGCCAACACCAACTTCATGCAATTGCAAGAAGAATTGACCAACACAGAAAACAAAATTTCTTATGCTCGTCAATTGTACAATAGTGTCACAAGCAATTACAATGTCAAGTTGGAAACTTTCCCAACAAACGTAATTGCTGGAATGTTCGGCTTCAGACAAGCTGAATTTCTTCAAGTGCCTGAAGAAGAAAAAGCAGTACCAAAGGTGAACTTTAGCGGATTAGGAGACTAATATGCTCTTTGACCAAATTGCAAGCAATAAAAGGAGAACCTGGATTCTCCTTATTGCTTTTTTCATACTCTTAGCTCTTATCGGAGCAGCCGTTGGCTACCTCTGGTTAGGCTCCTCCCTTGGTGGCGTCATCCTAGCCTTAATCATTGGCGGTATCTATGCCTTTAGTATGATTTTCCAATCAACAGAAGTTGTCATGCGGATGAACGGGGCGCGTGAGGTGACCGAAGAGCAAGCCCCTCAACTCTACCATATTGTCCAAGATATGGCTATGGTAGCTCAGATTCCCATGCCTCGGGTTTATATTGTGGATGATCCTTCGATGAATGCATTTGCGACTGGATCTAATCCTCAAAATGCAGCTGTTGCAGCGACAACAGGCCTTCTAGCTGTGATGAACCGTGAGGAATTGGAGGGAGTCATCGGACACGAAGTCAGCCACATTCGCAATTACGATATTCGCATCTCGACGATTGCAGTGGCCCTTGCCAGTGCCATCACCATGCTTTCTAGCATTGGTGGCCGGATGATGTGGTGGGGCGGTGGCCGTAGCCGGGACGATGATCGAGAAGGTAGCGGTGGTTTGGAGATTGTTATGTTGATCCTTTCCTTGCTTGCCATCGTTTTAGCGCCATTAGCAGCGACCTTGGTCCAGTTAGCCATTTCTCGTCAACGGGAGTTCCTAGCAGACGCTTCAAGTGTTGAATTGACACGGAATCCTCAAGGAATGATAAATGCTTTGTTAAAGCTAGACAATAGTGAACCAATGCAACGACATGTCGATGATGCGAGCAGTGCACTTTTTATCAACGATCCAAAAAAAGAAACCGGTTTGCAAAAACTCTTTTATACCCACCCACCCATTGCTGAACGGGTAGCTCGCCTAAGAAAAATGTAAAAAAAATCCACCAAACGGTGGATTTTTTATTTGGTAGTTAAGAGGAAGGTAGTGAAACCAAGGATGGCAAAGGTCCCCCAAGCTATGGGAAGGCTCCAGATAGCTAGACTAGAAAAGAGAGCTGTCCCAAGTGGCATGGCAAAGCTGACCATCAGTCCCAAAAAGCTAGAGGTAGAAGCTAATTTTTCAGCGGGCAATTTACTCATTAAAAGACTGGAAACTTTTGGGTTGATTTTTGCTACAAGATAACCAAGGAAAGTGATGAGTAGAAGGGAAAGAATATCCCAGTGCACCAGGATATTTGTGAGCCCAAGCATGGTCAGTCCACCTGCGATCCACAGGAGGATATGATGGAGAGATTGCTTGGAAAAATAGTCATGGGGTGTCAAGCTAGCCCAGACCATGCTTAAAATAGTCACTACCTCTAAAATCAAGAGGGATTGGCTAAAACTCAACTGAAAGAAGGGGGAGTGAAGCAGTTGCAAATTGTAGATACCAGAGATGGATCCCCCTAGGGCATTGATAAGAACCAATGAGAAGAGCAACTTGCCAAAGTGGTGGACCTCCTCATCTGCAAAAATACTTTTAGCGTTCTGGTACATCTCTTGGCATTCGTGTACCAAAGAATTCTTACTTTGGGGCTCAATGACGGGATCATGTGTCAGCTGCTTTTTTCTCATCAGGAGACAGGTAGAAGACAGGAGAAAAGTCACTGCATTGATCGAAGCGACCAGGGCAAAATTTTGATGGCTGATGGCTAGCAACCAAACTCCTAGAGCTTGTCCAGAAATCGAGCAGACCATACTAAGTAGTTGGTTGAAGGAATAGGCCTCCATCAAATCCTCGTCGGGGATGTTCTTTTTCATGATAGGGAGTTGCAAGCCTCCGCGATAATCACTCAAACAATCTGAAACTATGTTTAAGAAGCAAACAATCGAAAAGGCAAGGTAACCCGGAATCTTGGTCATGAGAGCAATAAGGATGAAGAGGATGGCTTGAAGATAGCCAATGCGGATCAACCAGTTAGCTTTTTTCTTCGTGCGGTCAGCCTTCATACCAACAAAAATGCTAAAGAGGCTAGGAATAAATACAATGAGATTGGCAATGCCAACTGCCAGACTAGGCTGAGGCATGCTGGCAGCAAAGACCACAAAGACCAGATTGTAGATGGCAGCACCAAGGGTATTCAAAAAGCGAGAAAGGCTGAGTAAGGCAAAAATTTTATTACGAGCTAAGAGTTTCATAAGCCTTCCTCCTTCACGTGATCAGTTGCTAGGACTTGTTTGATAGATCGAACGATCTGTTTGAAGAGGTCTAGTTTCTCATCATCAGAGAGAAGAAGTTCCTGATCCTTCAGATAAACGCTGGTATGTGAGAGAAGAAAGCGGAGGAAGTGGTTTTTTAGTTTGGTCATCATGGGAAGAACCTTCTTTCTTTACTTGATAGTCCTATTGTAAACCTAAAAAGCAAGATAAAATTAATGTTGCATATTTTCAACAAAAACTCACAGAGTAGATCTGTGAGTTTTTAGGATTTATTGATCAGTTCTTGCAGGCCCTGTTTGTAGTAGTTGGCACTGTCCTTACAATCCAGAATAGAGAGAACCTGGATGGCCTGTTCCATCTTTTCAAGACCGATTTCTTTTTCTCCCTTTCGATAGAGAAATTCTCCTTTGGCGTAGAGATAAACCGTCCGAAGGTAGGCTTCGTTCTCAGAGTAAAAGTGGTCGTTAATTAGGTGATCAAAAAAAGATGCATCTTCAAATTCATTTGAACTAATGGCGAGAAAGAAGCCATTAAGAAAAATAGAATTGATGGCAGGACGAGAGGAATCTAGGAGAAGCTTGAAATCCTCCCTTTGGACCAACTCCTCTGTGTATTGTCGATAGAGGCGACTAGAGAAAAGTGGAGAGGTCAGAGAAAACAGGTTTAATTCAAAATTTCCCCAGATTGTGACAGAGAAGAGATAATCATGGAGGAAATCGAGTTCCTCTTGGCTAGCGGTGAGCTCTACTTCAGGATAGAAGCCAAGCATTTGGACTTTGAGAATAATGCTGGCTAAGAAGTCTTCTTTTTTCTGATATTTCTGATAGGCTTGCTGGTAGCTTTGGTACAAGGCTTGATCGTGTTCCAAGCTCATGTTTTCATAGTGCTCTTTCAACAATTTGGGAATAAAAGAGTGCTGATCGATTCCAGCTAGATGGGAAAACTCACTGAGGCTGGTTTTGATCTGTTGAAGGGCCTGAAAAAAACGTTGCGTGGTCAGGTCATTTTCCCCTCTTTCAAATCGAGATAGCATGGAGCGTGAAAATTCGCCACCCGTAGCCTCCTCTAAAGAGATGTGGCGACTTTCACGTATTTGCCGAAAAACTGCTCCGATATCTTTCATGAATTCTCCTCTATCTAACATTGCTCAATGCCCTAGCAAGTGACCCTCTTTTGTCCAAGAGATGGTGGGACCTTGTGTACAACACCAATTGGCCTAGTTACTGTATCTTTTTTCATGATTATAACAAATTTTTGAGGAGACTTCTTGGTTGAGGGGCAGCTTCATGATATACTAGTAGTATCTAGAAGATTTGAGGACAAAAGAATGAACCTATTTACACAAGAAATCCGTAAAAATCCTGAAGGACTAGCCTTTGATCAAGAGTTGGATTTGCTCAAAGAATTGCAAAAGCGTAATCCAGAAATTCTTGATTTAAAGAATGTGACAGCGACAGGACGAGTAGCCTATGATACAGGCCTCTATGTCTTGGATTACCAGTTGAGCTATACCATCGTTTTGGCATCTAGCCGAAGCATGGAGCCTGTTGAGCTTCAAGAGAGCTATCCTGTAACAGAGGTGTTTGCGGAGGATGTACAGTCTGACGCAGATATCGAGGCCCTAGAGGAAGACTTGATCCTTCCAATCGAAGGTGGGAAGATTGACCTGAGTGAAAGCGTAGCGGATAATATCCTGCTCAATATTCCTCTCAAGGTTCTCACTCCAGAAGAAGAGGCTGGACAAGGTTTTATTGAAGGCAATGATTGGAAAATCCTATCCGAAGAAGAATACCAAGCCGCTCAAGCGATTAAGAAAGAAGAAAACAGTCCTTTCGCCGGTCTAAATGGCTTGTTTGACGAAGAATAAGCTAGAGATTGCATTTGATAAATTTAGACATAAATACAGGTCTTTTCTTTGAGGAAAGGCCTTCTTTTGATATACTAGGATTAATAAACAACAGAGGGGAGACCTCTAAAAAAGGAGAAAAAGTATGGATACTTTATTTATTCCAGGTTGGTTGATTACTGTTGTAATCGTAGCCATTCTTGTATTGATCTTGTTGGTCAAAGGGTATGTCAATGCTAAACCCAACGAAGTCGTGGTCATTACCGGTCTTCGGAAGCAACGTCACTTGCGTGGGAAAGCAGGCTTTATGATTCCCTTTGTCGAACAACGCTCTTATCTTGATATTGAGCAATTCTCGACAGATGTTCGGACGTCAGAAGCAGTCCCAACACTGGACTTCATTAACGTCCGTGCCGATGCAGCTGTTAAATTAAAAATCGGTACAACCGATGAAATGATTGCCCGGGCTGCAGAAAACTTCTTGAACTGGAATACGACAGATATTTCCAATTCTGTCCAAGATGTCTTGGAAGGAAACTTGCGGGAAGTGATCGGTCAGATGGAGCTCCGTAAGATGGTCAATGACCGTCAAGAGTTTGCCTCAAAAGTGCAGGACAACGTAGCACCAGACTTGGCAAAAATGGGTCTAGAAGTCATCGCCTTTACGGTTCAATCCTTCTCTGATGAAGGGGGAGTCATCGATAACCTCGGGATTGAAAATGTTGAAACCATTAAGAAAGATGCCTTGATTGCCAAAGCCAAAGCAGAACGTGAACGCAAGGAAGTTGAAGCAGAACAAGATAAATTGGCTAACGACAAACGCGTCGCAGCCGATCTTGAAATTGCGCAAAAACAAAACGAATTAAAACTCAAACAAGCAGCCCTCAAGCAAGAAGCAGATATTGCCCAAGCAAAAGCGGATGCCGCTAAAGGGATTGAGGCAGAGGTGCAACGTCGTGAACAAGAGCGCGTGGCAGCCGAAGCTAATATCATGAAACAGGAAAAAGAAGCGGAAGTCAAAGAGCGCGAAGTTAAGGTTCGTGAGCAAGAATTGGATGCCAACATCCGCAAACAAGCTGAAGCTGAAAAATATGCGCGTCAACAAGCTGCAGAAGCAGAATTGATTGAACGCCAACGCAAGGCGGAAGCAGAACTCTTCGAAACACAAAAAGAAGCCGAAGCTCGAAAAGCCCAAGCCGAAGCTGAGAAATTTGCCCAATTGCAAGAGGCCGAAGCTATTGAGGCTAAAGGTCGTGCCGAGGCTGAAGCCATTCGCTTGAAACTGGAAGCCGAAGCCAAAGGTTTGGACCAAAAGGCCGAAGCCATGAAGAAAATGCAAGAAGCAGCCATTACTGAAATGGTCGTTGACAAGTTGCCTGAAATTGCGCGTGCTGTCGCTGAACCATTAACCAAGGTTGATAAGATCACCATGTACGGGGAAGGCAATGCTTCTAAGATGGTGGGCGATATTATGCAAAGTATCGACCAAGTCTCTCAAGGAGCTGGATTTGATATTCGTCAATTGCTAGCAGGAGCCCTTGGGGTCAATATGACGGTCAATAAACTCAAAGAAGGAGAACAACCGGTCATTGAAGCAGAGGAGTTAGCTTCTAAAGAAGATTAATGCCATTCATCAAGAAGTGTCTGAGAACTGTTTCTCGGGCACTTTTGTTTTTAAGATCAAATGACTTGCATGATCTTCTCCCTCTTGGAGAAGGCGGGAAGCTATTTTCTGCTTTCTTTTGAGGAGGAAAAATGGTAGAATAAAGGCAAACTATAAAGAGGAGTGTCACATGACTAAAGCAAACTTTGGTGTTGTTGGTATGGCCGTAATGGGTCGTAACCTTGCCCTTAATATCGAATCTCGTGGCTACACAGTTGCCATTTATAACCGTAGTAAAGAAAAAACAGAAGATGTAATTGCTTGCCACCCTGATAAAAACTTTGTGCCAAGCTATGATATCGAAAGCTTCGTAAACTCAATCGAAAAACCACGTCGTATCATGCTCATGGTTCAAGCAGGACCTGGTACAGACGCAACTATCCAAGCCCTTCTTCCACACTTGGATAAAGGTGACATCTTGATCGACGGAGGAAATACTTTCTATAAAGATACCATCCGTCGTAATGAAGAATTGGCGAACTCAGGAATCAACTTTATTGGTACTGGTGTATCTGGTGGGGAAAAAGGTGCCCTTGAAGGTCCTTCAATCATGCCTGGTGGGCAAAAAGAAGCGTATGACTTGGTAGCTGACGTTCTTGAAGAAATCTCTGCAAAAGCGCCTGAAGATGGAAAACCATGTGTGACTTACATCGGTCCTGATGGAGCTGGTCACTACGTGAAAATGGTCCACAACGGGATCGAGTACGGGGATATGCAATTGATCGCAGAAAGCTATGACCTCATGCAACACTTGCTTGGACATTCTGCAGAAGACATGGCTGAAATCTTCACTGAATGGAACAAGGGTGAATTGGACAGCTACTTGATCGAAATCACTGCGGATATCTTGAAACGCAAAGACGACGAAGGTCAAGATGGACCAATCGTAGACTACATCTTGGACGCTGCAGGAAACAAAGGAACTGGTAAATGGACTAGCCAATCAGCGCTTGACCTTGGTGTGCCGTTGTCACTCATCACTGAGTCAGTATTTGCCCGTTACATCTCTGCCTACAAAGAAGAACGTGTACATGCTAGCAAGGTTCTTCCAAAACCAGCTGCATTCAAATTTGAAGGAGACAAGGCTGAGTTGATCGAAAAGATTCGTCAAGCCCTTTACTTCTCAAAAATCATCTCTTACGCACAAGGTTTTGCGCAATTGCGTGTTGCTTCTAAAGAAAACAACTGGAACTTGCCATTTGCAGACATCGCATCTATCTGGCGCGATGGATGTATCATCCGTTCTCGTTTCTTGCAAAAGATCACAGATGCTTACAACCGCGATGCAGATCTTGCTAACCTTCTATTGGATGAGTACTTCTTGGATGTCACTGCTAAGTACCAACAATCAGTTCGTGACATTGTAGCTCTTGCTGTTCAAGCTGGTGTGCCCGTACCAACCTTCTCAGCAGCCATCACTTACTTTGATAGCTACCGTTCAGCGGATCTTCCAGCGAACTTGATCCAAGCACAACGTGACTACTTTGGTGCTCACACTTACCAACGTAAAGACAAAGAAGGTACTTTCCACTATTCTTGGTACGACGAAAAATAATCTTGCTCTATGGTCAAACGAGTTCTACTAGTAGAAAATGAGAAGCAAATCGCTCGCTTTATTGATTTGGAACTTCAAAAAGAGGGGTATCAAGTTGATGTGGTCGAGGATGGAAAAGCGGGTCTGGCTTTGATTACTGCGACCAAATATGATCTGATCTTGTTTAATTACGATCTGTCAGATATGTCGGGTGAAGCATTCGCAGAGGAAATCAGTCAGATTCGCCCAGCTTCTGTTTTGATTGTGTTGGATAGCCGCGAAAAAATTGCTGAGCACCAAGAGAGTATTCAGCGCTTTGCTGTTTCCTATATGGTCAAACCCTTTATTATCAGCGATTTAGTCGATAAGATCACAGCGATTTTTAGAGGACGTGATTATATTGACCAACACTGTAGCCAGATGAAAATTCCAACCTCATACCGCAATCTGCGCATTGATGTGGAACACCATACCGTCTATCGTGGGGAAGACATGATTAGTTTGACCCGCAGAGAATATGACCTCCTAGCGACTCTGATGGGAAGCAAGGGAGTGGTGACACGAGATCAGTTGTTGGAAAGTGTCTGGAAGTACGAGAGTACGGGGGAGACCAATATTGTTGACGTTTATATCCGTTATCTCCGTGGGAAAATTGATCTACCCGGTCAAAAAAGCTATATAAAGACCGTTCGTGGGATTGGCTATGCCATGCAAGACGCATTAGAATAAAATATTCGAACCCTTAGAGGGTTCGAATATTTTTATGCCCCAAGGGAAACGTTTGCGTTTGGAAAGGCTGGGTTTTAAAAAGGATTTGGCTTAAAAAAGATAAAAAAAGATAAAATTTGGAGAAAAAAATGAATGTAAGGCTTTACAAATTTTTAAAATATGGTATACTAGAAACAAATTAAGCGCAAACGTTTTCTCAAAACAAAAGCCTTAAACAATATAAGGAGGTTGAATGATGAATAAAGGATCATTCAAAAGTTTATTTAGCTTTGAATTCTGGCAGAAGTTTGGTAAGGCCTTGATGGTCGTTATCGCTGTCATGCCAGCTGCTGGGTTGATGATTTCAATCGGGAAATCAATCCCTATGATCAACCCGAATTTATCTCCACTTGTTATTACAGGTGGGATTCTCGAACAAATCGGTTGGGGGGTTATCGGTAACCTTCACATCCTCTTTGCCCTTGCTATCGGTGGTAGCTGGGCCAAAGAACGTGCAGGGGGTGCCTTTGCAGCTGGTCTCTCTTTCATCTTGATTAACCGTATTACCGGTGCAGTTTTCGGAGTGACATCTGCAATGTTAGCTGATAAGGCTGCTACGGTTCACACAATCTTCGGTGGATCAATTAAAGTTGCGGACTACTTTATCAGTGTTCTTGAAGCTCCAGCTCTTAATATGGGGGTATTTGTAGGGATTATCTCAGGTTTCGTTGGAGCAACTGCCTTCAATAAATACTACAACTACCGTAAACTCCCAGAAGCCCTTTCTTTCTTCAACGGGAAACGCTTTGTACCATTCGTTGTTATCGTACGTTCAGCACTTACAGCCTTGGTTTTGTCAGCCTTGTGGCCAGTAGTTCAATCAGGAATTAATGGATTTGGTGTTTGGATTGCCAACTCACAATCAACAGCTCCAGTATTGGCACCATTCTTGTTTGGTACCTTAGAACGTCTTCTCTTGCCGTTTGGTCTTCACCACATGTTGACCATTCCAATCAACTATACTCAATTGGGTGGTAGCTACCAAGTTCTTACAGGTGCTGCCAAAGGAACAACTGTATTTGGACAAGATCCACTTTGGTTGGCTTGGGTAACAGACCTTGTCAACTTGAAGAAAGCTGATCCTAGCCAATACCAACACTTGCTTCATGCTTACACACCAGCTCGTTTCAAAGTTGGTCAAATGATCGGATCATTTGGTATTTTGATGGGTATTGTGGTTGCCATCTACCGCAATGTGGATCCAGATAAAAAAGAAAAATACAAAGGGATGCTTTTTGCAACTGCCCTTGCAACATTCTTGACAGGTGTAACAGAACCAATTGAATACATGTTCATGTTTATTGCTACACCATTGTACATCATCTATGCTCTTGTTCAAGGTGCTGCCTTTGCAATGGCTGACTTGGTTAACCTTCGTGTTCACTCATTCGGTTCAATCGAATTCTTGACACGTACTCCAATGGCCATCAACGCTGGTTTGGCATTAGATATCTTTAACTTTGTATGGGTAACAGTCCTCTTTGGATTTATCATGTACTTCATTGCCAACTTCATGATTAAGAAATTCAATTATGCGACTCCAGGACGTAACGGTAACTATGAACAAAATGATGATGCCCCTGCAGGAGATGGTGCAGCAGCAGGTGCTGCTACAAGCTCGGCAAGCTCACAAGTCATTAACATCATCAACCTTCTTGGTGGACGTGCCAATATCGTAGACGTTGACGCATGTATGACTCGTCTTCGTGTAACCGTTAAGGACGCTGAAAAAGTCGGAACAGAAGAACAATGGAAAGCTGAAGGCGCTATGGGGCTTGTCATGAAAGGACAAGGTGTCCAAGCAATCTACGGACCTAAAGCTGACGTATTGAAATCTGATATCCAAGACGTTCTTGATTCGGGTGAAGTTATTCCTGAAACACTTCCTAGCCAAATGACAGCAGTTCAAAAAGCTGAAGCAACCTTTAAAGGGGTAACTGATGAAGTGCATTCCGTTGCAGATGGTGAAGTGATCAACATCGAAGATGTGAAAGATCCTGTATTCTCACAAAAAATGATGGGTGACGGATTTGCAGTTGAGCCTGAAAATGGCCACATCGTTTCACCAGTTGCTGGTAAAGTTACTAGTGTCTTCCCAACCAAACATGCCCTTGGTTTGGTAACAGATAATGGTTTGGAAGTCTTGGTTCACATCGGTCTAGATACTGTTAGTCTTGAAGGAAAACCATTTGAGGTTAAAGTTTCTGAAGGTCAAACAGTGGCTGCTGGAGACCTCTTGGTAGAAGCAGACCTTGATGCGATCCGTGCAGCTGGTCGTGAAACTTCAACAATTGTTGTCTTCACAAATGCAGATGCGATTAAATCCGTTAAGGTCGAACATACTGGTAAATTGGCAGCAAATGCGCCAGTTGCAACAGTAGAATTATAAGAGACGTCGGCAAAGAAAATGAGGTTGGGGCAGTGCACCCGGCCTCTTGCCGTTTCTTGATTTGGAGAGAAGGAGAAATCAGGGGATGAAATTTTTAACATTAAATTCCCATAGTTGGATGGAAGAGAATGCTCAGCAAAAATTTGAAACCCTCAAGGAACAAATTTTAGAAGCGCAATATGATGTGATCTGTTTCCAAGAGGTCAATCAAGAAATGGCCTCAGAAACAGTCGAAACAGATGAGTATTATCAAGCTTTGCCATCATCTGTAGCGATTCACAAGGATCACTTTGTTCGCGTATTGGTAGAAGAGTTAGCTGCTCATGGACTCCACTATTATTGGACTTGGGCCTACAACCATATTGGCTATGATCACCTCAATGAGGGTGTGGCCGTTCTTTCGCGTCAACCCTTGAAGGCGGATGAGATTTTGGTATCCAATATGGATGATCCAACGGACTACCATACTCGTCGAGTAGCTGTTGCCCATACAAGTGTAGATGGCAAAGAGATTGCTGTTGCCAGCGTCCATCTTTCTTGGTGGGACAAAGGTTTCCAATTTGAGTGGCCACGCATTGAGAACTACTTCAGCCAAGTAGGCAAACCCTTTATTCTAGCTGGTGATTTCAATAATCCTGCCGGTCAAGAAGGGTATGAGACGATTCTATCCAGTTCCCTTAAGCTTCAAGACAGCTTTATCGAAGCTAAAGAAACAAAGGGGACTTATACTGTAGGTCCTGGAATCGATGGCTGGACGGATAATCAAGTTCCATTGCGAATCGATTACGTCTTTGCAAGTCCAGAATGGGACATCCAGCGTCTACATGTCATTTTTGATGATCAAAACAAACCCCATGTCAGTGATCACTATGGCTTAGAAGCTGAATTATCACTTTAATATAAATGGAGAGTCGAAAGGAAAACGATTTTATTCAATCGTCCTTCGACTCTTTTTTATGGATCAATGAGGAGCAAGCATAGGGGATTCTCCTGTTCTTCTGCTTTCTTTACGATTCAATTTATGGTAAAATGAAGTGTTAAAACAGTTTAAGGAGGTAGCAAATGCGTTGTCCAAAATGTGGTGGAAGTAAGTCTAGTGTGGTGGATAGTCGACAAGCTGAAGATGGGAACACCATCCGTCGTCGCAGGGAATGCGAAGAATGCCATTATCGCTTTACTACCTACGAACGAGTGGAAGAGCGGACCCTAGTGGTTGTCAAAAAGGATGGGACACGCGAGCAATTTTCTCGTGATAAAATCTTTAATGGTATTATCCGCTCAGCTCAAAAACGGCCTGTTTCTAGTGACGAAATCGAAGAAATTGTAAACCGGATCGAGCAAAAGGTTCGCAGCCAAAGTGATAATGAAATCAACAGTGAATATATTGGTTCGTTGGTCATGGATGAGTTAGCAGATCTAGATGAGATCACCTATGTCCG
>JAWGXY010000050.1:0-13311 GCA_032572035.1 Streptococcus parasanguinis | reverse complement strand
CAACTTTTGTTGTAGCGCCCTGCACATTGGTTCGTCTTGTTCAGTTTTCAAAGGTCTTTGTCGCTCTCTCGCGACAACTATATTAGTATATCATGACCTCTCCTTACTGTCAACACTTTTTTCCAAAATTTTTTATTTTTTTGAAAGTTTTTTTAAAAGTAATAAAGAAAAGCCTGTAATAAGGCTTTTCTATTAGTCTAGTTCTTTGTTAATGATGAGAAATTTTTCTTCCCTGTAACCTCTTTTCATTAAACCTGCTTTAGCTATGCCTATTAGATCTTTTGAAAAGGATTGTATCGCTTCTTTTTCTTCTTTACTTAGAATTTTTTTTGAATATTTCTTTCTAAGTTTTCGATAATCCTGTTCTTCATTGTAAATGAATGAAGAATCTTCTAAATAGTCTTCTAGTTTTTCTAACTGTACAAATAAGCCCAACTCAAAGGCTATCGGGGCAAAGGTGATTTCTAATGGTTGTGTACAAACACTTCTAAATTCCACAGTCCCACGAGCAGTTAAATCTTGAAATTGGTAACTTCGATGTTGTTTTAGATCTTCTTTTACAGGGTTAATGATCTTCTCATTTCCATCAGCCGTATAGGCTGTAATTTCTTTTTGATCTAGATAGTCCTCCACTCGAATTGGTTTAAAATAATATGATTTGCCCCCTCTAGTTGCTGTAAAAATAGCCGTTTTAGCGAGATTATTAAAAAACTCTTCTTCGCTTTGGTAATCCTTAGGATAAATCCCTACATTTTCCTTATAATAACCATGTAAGGATTCTTCCCAGAAAATATCTCTAGCAATTTTTGTATCCCAAGCCTCTGCTGAAAATTCTGAGTTAGAAAACAAATATGCTTTTGCTGCTTCAATTTTATTAAATGCATTAATGATGCGAATATAATTATCGCGCCTTACATCCAATTGAACCTGGTTTCCGCATATAAATGCTCCGTACGAAGGATAGGAGTGTGTCTTCATCCCTGTACCATTCATTGCAAGGAAAGCCATTAACATCTTGTATCGTTCGATTTTCACTGGGCTATTATCATTTTCTTTCCACAAAGGATGGATTCCGTGCCCTTGAATTTCGTGATTGTTTTCTTGTAAAATCGGTTGAATGATCTTCAAATAGTCCTCAAAACGTTTGGCCACCTCATTTATAGAACGAGCTCTCTCAAATGCAAATTCAATTGTATTGTAACTCAACTCGAATAGAATACGATCTTTAGAAGAGCAGTGAATCAATTGAATGGGATTTTGATTGTCATCTATTTTTTCAACTTCAAAATCTGATAAGTTTGCTAAGATTCGAAAAAGATTTTTCGTCACCTCTATATTTGTTTTGTTTCCATTTGTTTCTACAATCGGAAACTCTAATTCAACTCCGACAAAGAGTTCCGAATCCTCTTTCATATTACTAAGGTACTTCTCTTTTAGTAATTTAATTGCTTGTTGTTTTGTCATTGAATCCTTTTTCTTCTATTGGAGATATGGGTTCCATTATATCATTTTTTGCTATTCTCGACTACTCATGAAAAGCAAGACAAAACGCCTGCTTACGAAATTGTTTTAAATTAAAGCAATTTCGTAAACAAGCGTCTACCATTCATTCAATATGATGAGTGTTCCCGCTGGGGAAAATCCCCAGCGGTAGACCAGAGCTAGACTAAGAATAACAGTGTATTCCATCATCATAACACTCAACAAAATTGATGATATTATACCAATTCGATGATAGCCATTGGCGCAGCATCACCACGACGTGGTTCAGTTTTAAGGATACGAGTATATCCACCATTGCGCTCAGCATAACGAGGTGCTAATTCAGAGAACAATTTTTGAAGTGCAGTTGTTTCTGAGTATTTACCTGTTTCTTCATCAAAGTTTTGTGATGCAACTTCGTTACGTACGAATGCAGCAGCTTGACGACGTGCATGCAAATCACCACGTTTACCCAAAGTAATCATTTTTTCAACTGATTTACGGATTTCTTTCGCACGTGCTTCAGTTGTTACAATTGCTTCATTGATGATAAGATCTGTAGTCAAATCGCGAAGCATCGCTTTACGTTGTGAGCTAGTGCGTCCTAGTTTACGGTAAGCCATGTATTCCTCCTCTATTTATCGTTTTTTAACCCAAGGCCTAAGTCGGCAAGTTTGATTTTAACTTCTTCAAGACTCTTACGTCCTAAGTTACGAACTTTCATCATTTCTGCTTCTGATTTTTCAGTCAAATCGTAAACAGTATTGATGCCAGCACGTTTCAAACAGTTATATGAACGAACTGAAAGATCTAATTCTTCGATTGTACGTTCTAAAATGCGATCATCAGAAGTTGTATCTACTTCTTTCATAACATCTGTTGCAATAGCAATTTCAGTTAAGTTTGTAAATAGATTTAGGTGTTCTGTCAAAATACGGGCAGACAAACCTAAGGCATCTTCTGGAATAATAGTCCCATTTGTCAAAATTTCAAGGGTTAGCTTGTCAAATCCATCGTTGCTACCAACGCGAGCTGGTTCAACTTGGTAATTGACTTTTGTCACTGGCGTATAGATTGAATCTACAGCAAGTGTTCCCACTGGTGCATCATCTTTTTTGTTTTGATCAGCCGGAACATAGCCACGTCCACTGTTTACAGTAAGCGTCGCTTTCAAAGATGCTCCTTCTCCGATCGTAAATAGATAATGATCAGGGTTTACAATTTCGATGTCACTATCCGTAAGAATGTCACCGGCAGTTACTTCTGCTGGTCCTTCTACATCAAGTTCAATAATCTTTTCGTCTTGGACGTAAGATTTAACGGCGATTCCTTTAACGTTAAGAATAATTTGCATAACGTCTTCACGGACTCCTGGAACCGTATCAAATTCGTGGAGTACACCTTCAATATTGATTGAAGTAACAGCCGCACCTGGAAGTGAAGCTAGAAGTACACGACGAAGTGAGTTTCCAAGTGTTGTACCATAGCCACGTTCAAGTGGTTCTACGACAAACACGCCATAATCTTTGTTTTCATCAATTTTTGTTATATTTGGTTTTTCAAACTCAATCATTTGCTATACTCCCTCTTAAACGAAAAGCTGTGTAATTGTTGATGATTATACACGGCGACGTTTTGGAGGACGAGCACCATTGTGTGGTACAGGAGTTACATCGCGGATTGCAGTTACTTCAAGACCAGCAGCAGCAAGTGCACGAATAGCAGACTCACGACCTGAACCAGGACCTTTAACAGTTACTTCAACAGATTTAAGTCCGTGTTCTTGAGCAGCTTTTGCAGCAGCTTCTGATGCCATTTGAGCAGCAAATGGTGTAGATTTACGAGAACCTTTAAATCCAAGTGCACCTGCAGATGACCAAGCGATTGCGTTACCATGCACATCAGTAATCATAACAATTGTGTTGTTAAATGTAGCGTGAATATGAGCAATACCAGATTCGATATTCTTTTTCACACGACGTTTACGTGTTGGTTTAGCCAAGATTTTTACCTCCTTATTTTATTTTATTTTTTCTTACCTGCAATCGCAACAGCTTTACCTTTACGAGTGCGAGCATTGTTTTTAGTGTTTTGTCCACGAACTGGAAGTCCACGACGGTGACGGATACCACGGTATGAACCGATTTCCATCAAGCGTTTGATGTTCAAGTTTACTTCACGACGAAGGTCACCTTCAACTTTGATTGCGTCAACTTCACGACGGATAGCATCTTCTTGATCTGGTGTAAGATCGCGAACACGAATATCTTCAGAAACGCCTGCAGCAGCAAGGATTTTCTTAGATGTTGGAAGTCCGATACCGTACACATAAGTCAATGAAATTACTACACGTTTGTCATTTGGAATGTCAACTCCAGCAATACGAGCCATGTTTTCTCCTTTCTATCTTATCCTTGACGTTGTTTGTGTTTTGGATTTGCTGGGCAAATTACCATAACACGACCATTACGACGAATTACTTTACAGTATTCGCAAATTGGTTTGACCGATGGTCTTACTTTCATTTTTATCCCTCCAAGTTTTTCGATTATTTAAAGCGGTATGTGATACGTCCACGTGTCAAATCGTACGGACTCATCTCCACTGTAACACGATCTCCCGCTAAAATACGAATATAGTTTTTACGAATTTTACCAGAAACTGTTGCTAAAATCTGATGTCCATTTTCAAGTTCAACCGTAAACATAGCATTCGGCATTGTATCGACTACTTTGCCTTCTACTTCAATCACATCGTCTTTTGCCACGCAAAAGTACCTCCATAAATTTCGATTCATTCCTCTGAGCACAGAGGTAACAATTATAAGTCAGACTAACTAATTGTAACACTAGTTGTCCAATATTGCAAGCATGAAAAACGCTTTTATTTCAAATTTGACAAGACTTTTTCAATGTCTGAAAATACATCATTGATATCTTGGTTCCCTTGGATGTCATGTACGAGTCCTTTTGAACGATAAAATTCAATGATTGGTTCTCCTTGTGCAATATTGACGTCCAAACGACGTTTTACTGTCTCAGGTTTATCATCTTCACGTTGGTAGTAATCTTCCTCTTTGTAATCAACTGGTGGATTGAATACTTTATGGAAAGTTTCTCCAGTTTGACGATGAATGATACGTCCGCTCAAACGCTCTAAAAGACTGTCTGGATTTACTTCGATGTTGATAACACCTTCAAGCTCAATACCAAGTTCAGCCAATGTTTTATCTAAAGCATGAGCTTGCTCAATGGTACGTGGATATCCGTCTAACAAGAAACCTGTTTCTTTAATATCATCTTGAGCAAGGCGTTCTTTTACAATTCCATTGGTTACTTCATCTGGTACCAACTCACCTTTATCAATGTATGATTTTGCAAGCACACCCATTTCAGTTTGGTTAGCCATCGCTGCGCGGAACATATCTCCAGTGGAGATATGCGCTACGTGAAACTCTTCAACGATTTTAGCCGCTTGAGTTCCTTTACCTGCTCCAGGCAACCCCATAATTAAAAGATTCATGATGAATTCTCCTTATTTTGTTTTTAAATGGAAGCAGGAGCGAATTCCTATTTCCATTTAAAAACAAAATAGAAGGCTGACAAAGTCAACCTTATTCTATTCTGTTGTTGTGTCCATAAATCCGACATACTTACGTTTTAATAAGTAGCCTTCTAATTGTTTCATTCCCTCAATACCTGTTGAAATAATGATTAACAAACTAGTTCCTCCAAGAGCAACTGCATCTGTCAAACCAAATAAATCTCGAGCTAGGATTGGAATGATGGTAATAAAGCCAAGGAATACTGATCCGACGCTTGCTAAACGACGTAGCAAACGAGACATAAACTCTTCTGTCCCCTTACCAGGGCGAACACCTGGGATATAGGCACCACTCTTTTGAAGGTTTTCTGCCGTTTTTTCAGGATTGATCTGAACAAACGTGTAGAAGAAGGTGAAGAGAATGATCAATAAGGCATACATTGCCACACCAGTTGGTGTGTTTGTAGCCAACATGGCTTGAGCTGTTTTCACCCATCCTGCATTGTAACCCATAGCGCTAATCACTTGGAAAATTGCAGCAGGCGCTGCTGTAATCGAACTAGCGAAGATGACAGGAATAACTCCTGCTGGGTTTACTTTCAAAGGTAGGTAAGAACTTGATGGAGCTCCTTGTGCAATCTTTGTATATTGGATTGGAATCTTGTATTGTGCTTGCTCCACAAAGGTTGTAAAGTAAACAATAACCAAGACAGCAAGGATTAATACCCCAACAAAAATGAGGGAATTGGTCATTTGACCAGAACGAACATTCACAAATGCATTTTCATAGATTTCTTTAATCATCTCAGGAATTGATGACACAATCCCTGCAAAGATAATCATTGAAACACCATTACCGTACCCTTTATCTGTGATTTGTTCTCCAAGCCAAGTCACAATCATGGAACCGGTCGTCAGAATCGCACCGATTAATAGATAGGTCTTGGTATTTGGAGTTGCTACTAATTTCGCCTGAGACAAAGTGTGGAAGGTTGCTGTAATCCCGATGGATTGAACAAAGGCTAAAACCAAAGAAATATAGCGTGTTGCTTGGTTGAGCTTTCTTCGACCAACTTCCCCTTGTTTGCCCCATTCAACAAACTTAGGTAACAGATCCATTTGCAAAAGTTGCACGACGATCGAAGCTGTGATGTATGGGCTAACCCCTAATGCGAAAACTGAGAAGTTCCTCATGGCATTCCCAGAAACCAAACTGAGCATGTTCAAGAAGGACACATCTTGAAGGTTGTTCAGAATTTTCGCATTTACACCAGGCACTGTAATCGTGGTCCCAATGCGGAAAACAAGAATGATGAAGATCGTAAATAAAATCTTCGATCGTACTTGTTTCACCTTAAATGCATCTTTTAATAATTTAAAAAACATAGGTCACCTCACTTAGATGACTTCAACTGAACCACCTTTAGCAGTGATAGCTTCTTCAGCTGATTTAGAGAATTTAGCTGCTTTAACAGTCAACTTCTTAGTCAATTCTCCGTTACCAAGAATTTTGATACCTGATTTTTCAGCTTTTACAATTCCTGATTCTACAAGTACTACTGGAGTTACTTCAGCACCATCTTCAAAGGCGTTCAATTGATCAAGGTTCACAATAGCATATTCTTTAGCGTTGATGTTTGTAAATCCACGTTTTGGAAGACGACGGAACAATGGAGTTTGTCCACCTTCAAAACCAAGACGTACACCGCCACCGCTACGAGCTTTTTGACCTTTTTGACCACGGCCAGAAGTTTTACCATTACCAGATGAAGTACCACGACCAACACGGTTGCGGACTTTACGTGAACCTGTAGCAGGTTGTAATTCATGAAGTTTCATTATTTATTTTCTCCTCTTTTGTAAATTGCTAACGCATGTAATCAGGAAAAGGTGTCCTAACTACAAACTCGCCTATACTTATATTTAGTTTTAGGGGATGAGAACCTCTCATACCCCTGAAAACTTTGTTTCTATCTTAAATAGATTATTTTACTTCTTCAACTGTTACCAAGTGAGATACAGCAGTGATCATACCACGTACTGCTGGGTTATCTTCTTTAATAACAGAGCTGTTCAATTTGCCAAGTCCAAGTGCTACAACAGTTTTACGTTGTGACGGGATGCGTCCGATTGGAGACTTAGTCAAAGTAATTTTAATTTGAGCCATTTGAATCTCCTTTCTTAAGCCAAGTCAGAAACTGAAATACCACGAAGGGCAGCAACTTCATCAGCGCGTTTCAATTGTGCCAAACCGTTAACAGTTGCACGAACGATGTTGATTGGAGTGTTTGATCCAAGTGATTTAGATGTAACATCTGCAATACCTGCCAATTCAACAACGGCACGAACTGCTCCACCTGCAGCAACCCCAGCCCCTTCGATAGCTGGTTTCAACAATACACGAGCTCCACCAAATACTGATGTTACTTCGTGTGGAATTGTTGTTCCAACCATAGGAACTTCGATCAAGTTTTTCTTAGCATCTTCAACAGCCTTACGGATTGCTTCTGGAACTTCTTGAGCTTTACCAGTACCAAATCCAACACGGCCATTACGGTCACCAACAACTACAAGAGCTGCAAAACGAAGACGACGTCCACCTTTAACAACTTTTGTTACACGGTTGATGGCAACTACGCGTTCTTCAAGTTCAACTGCATTATCTTTAAATGCCATTTTCTAGTGTCCTCCTATTAGAATTTCAATCCGTTTTCACGAGCTGCATCAGCCAAAGCTTTAACACGTCCGTGATATAGATATCCACCGCGGTCGAACACCACTTCAGAAATACCTTTAGCAACTGCACGTTCAGCAACAAGTTTGCCGACAACAACGGCTTGTTCAGTTTTAGTTCCTTTTGAAACTTCTTTGTCAAGAGTTGAAGCGCTTGCGAGCGTTACACCCGCTACGTCATCAATTACTTGAGCGTAGATGCCTGTATTAGAACGGAATACGTTCAAACGTGGGCGATCAGCAGTTCCAGAGAGTTTTCCGCGAACGCGACGGTGGCGTTTTTGACGGATTTTGTTTTTATCTGGTTTCGAAATCACAATTTTCACCTCTTAATTTTAAAATCATGTGCTAAGCACTGAGTTGGTAAGATGAAGTTTGGTTGAAAAACAACCAAACTACATTATTTACCTGTTTTACCTTCTTTACGGCGAACGTATTCACCAACATAACGGATCCCTTTACCTTTGTAAGGTTCTGGTGAACGAAGGCTACGTACATAAGCAGCTGTTTGACCAACTACTTCTTTTGAAATTCCGCTAACAACGATTGTTGTTGGGTTTGGAAGTTCAAAAGTAATTCCTTCTGGAGCTTCAACTTCGTCTGGATGTGATTTACCAACAGCCAAAACAAGTTTTGATCCTTGAAGTTGTGCACGGTATCCAACCCCGCGCATTTCAAGTTCTTTCTTGAATCCTTCTGATACACCAGTAACCATGTTGTTCAAAAGGGCACGAGTTGTCCCGTGGATTGTTTTCATTTCTTTTGAATCGTTTGGACGGTGAAGCGTTACTTCAGTACCTTCCACACGGATTTCAATATCTTTTGAGAACGTACGAGTAAGTTCTCCTTTAGGTCCTTTTACAGTTACGACGTTGTCATTGTTAGTGAGTTCAACACCAGCAGGCAACACGATAACTTTATTACCAATACGTGACATGTTTTCTATTCTCCTGTTAAATTGTCAGGCCTTTGAAGGCCAGTTTTCACGGGGTTTAAATCTTTTTGATTTAAAAGTTAATGTTTAGGTCTCAATTTCTAAGTGAATCGTGGCATTGTCTCGCAGACATAACTTTGGGTTAGGTAAGAGACAATAACGAAGAGTCACAACGAAATTGGGAGCTAAATATTACCAAACGTAAGCGATAACTTCTCCACCAACGTTCTTTTGGCGTGCTTCTTTATCAGTAAGCAAACCTTCAGAAGTTGAAAGGATAGCAATTCCAAGTCCGTTAAGAACTTTTGGAAGATCTTCACGTTTTTTGTAAACACGCAAACCTGGTTTTGATACACGTTTCAAGTTTGTGATAACTTTTTCACCGTTTTGTCCGTATTTCAAGAATACACGGATGATGCCTTGCTTGTCATCTTCGATGAATTCAACGTTTTTTACAAAACCTTCGCGTTTAAGGATTTCAGCAATCCCTTTTTTGATGTTTGATGCAGGTACTTCAAGTACTTCGTGTTTTGCTTGGTTAGCGTTACGAATACGTGTAAGGAAGTCTGCGATTGGGTCAGTCATAACCATTATATTTTCTCCTCTTACTAGTAGTTTGCAAGTTGCACTTGCTAGTTAATACATGATACAGAGAGCGTAACAGCGAGAGCAAAAATAGGCAATTTGATGCAGGGAGCGATGCTCCAAAGAAAATTGGTCTTTTTTGCCAAAGCTGTAGCTCGTGTTCAAATTGGCAAGCCCAACTGAACCCGGGCTAAACTCTGTGTGAAAAAGATAAACTTTCCTAGAAACTAAAGTTTCTTCGTCAAGTTTCCTATTTCCACTTGGAGTTTTAACGCCCTTGATATCTTAAATTACCAAGATGCTTTTGTGACACCTGGGATTTGACCTTTGTATGCCAATTCACGGAAGCAAACACGGCAAAGTTTAAACTTGCGGTAAACTGAGTGTGGACGTCCACAACGTTCACAGCGAGTGTATGCTTGAGTAGAGAACTTCGCTGGGCGTTTGTTCTTAGCAATCATAGATTTTTTAGCCATTAGTTTTACCTCCTATATTATTTTGCAAACGGCATACCGAGGCCAGTAAGCAATGCACGTGATTCTTCGTCTGTGTTCGCTGTAGTTACGATTACGATATCCAAACCACGAGTTTTATCAACATCATCAAAGTTGATTTCTGGGAAGATCAATTGTTCTTTCACACCAAGTGTGTAGTTTCCGCGTCCATCAAATGATTTTGTTGGAACACCATGGAAGTCACGTACACGTGGAAGTGAAACTGTTACCAATTTATCTAAGAATTCGTACATACGTTCACCACGAAGGGTAACTTTTGCACCGATCGCAACACCTTCACGAAGACGGAAGCCGGCGATTGATTTTTTAGCCTTAGTGATCAATGGTTTTTGACCTGAGATCAAAGCAAGCTCTTCAGCAGCTTTTTCAAGGTTTTTAGCATTTGATACTGCATCACCAACACCCATGTTCAAAACGATTTTATCAACTTTTGGCACAGCCATAACTGATGAATAGTTGAACTGTTCAGTCAATGATGGTACTACTTCATTAAGGTATTTTTCTTTTAAACGATTAGCCATTATACTTCTCCTTTCCTTCGTGATTAGTCAAGCACTTCGCCTGATTTTTTGTTGTAGCGAACTTTTTTGCCGTCTACAAATTTGTAGCCAACACGTCCAGCAACACCGTTTTTGTCCAAAACTTGAACGTTAGAAGCATGGATTGGAGCTTCTTTTTCAACGATTGCACCTTGAGGGTTTTCGTTATTTGGACGTTGGTGTTTCTTGATGATGTTTACACCTTCTACAACAACTTTATTTACTTTTGGAAGAGCAGTAAGAACAACAGCTTCTACGCCTTTGTCTTTACCAGCGATAACGCGAACTTTGTCGCCTTTTTTTACAAACATTTTATTCTCCTTTTATTCTTACGCCCGATGGGCACCCTGGCTGAGCCAGGGGACTGTGTTTGTTTTTTTATTGATTAAAGTACTTCTGGAGCAAGTGATACGATCTTCATGAATCCACCGTCACGCAATTCACGTGCAACTGGGCCAAAGATACGAGTTCCGCGAGGAGTTTTGTCGTCACGGATGATCACTGCTGCATTTTCGTCGAACTTGATGTATGAACCATCTTTACGACGAGCACCTGATTTAGTACGAACGATAACAGCTTTTACAACGTCACCTTTCTTAACCGCACCACCAGGAGTAGCTTGTTTTACAGATGCAACGATTACATCACCGATGCTCGCGAATTTACGTTTTGAACCACCAAGAACTTTGATTGTCAAGATTTCGCGTGCGCCACTGTTGTCAGCGACTTTCAAACGAGTTTCTGTTTGAATCATTTACGTTTTCTCCTTTCAGGTATGATTAGATGATGACCGCTTCTTCAACGACTTCTACAAGACGGAAGCGTTTTGTAGCTGAAAGCGGACGAGTTTCCATGATACGAACGATATCGCCTTCTTTAGCAACATTGTTTTCATCATGAGCTTTGTATTTTTTAGAATAGTTGATACGTTTACCATAGACTGGGTGGTTACGTTTAGTTTCAACTACAACTGTGATTGTTTTGTCCATTTTGTCAGACACAACGCGTCCAACAAGAACTTTACGATTATTGCGTTCCATTGAAATTCTCCTTCCCTAGTCTATTATTTAGCTTCTGATTGAACAGTTTTGATACGAGCGATTTGTTTTTTCACTTCTTTCAAACGTCCAGTTTGTTCCAATTGACCAGCAGCTGCTTGGAAACGAAGTTCAAACAATTCTTTCTTCAATTCATTTTCACGCTTCGCGAGTTCTTCTTGAGAAAGACCACGAAGTTCTTTAACAAATTCTTTTACTTCTGTAAGTTTCATGACCTCTCCTTATTCTGCTTCACGTTTCACAAATTTAGTTTTAACTGGCAATTTGTGGCTAGCAAGACGAAGTGCTTCGCGTGCGATCTCTTCAGATACACCAGCGATTTCGAACATCACTTTACCACGTTTAACTGGTGCTACCCAACCTTCAGGAGCCCCTTTACCAGATCCCATACGTACCCCGATAGCTTTAGCGGTGTATGATTTGTGTGGGAAAATCTTAATCCAAACTTTACCACCACGTTTCATATAACGAGTCATGGCGATACGAGCAGCTTCGATTTGACGGTTTGTGATCCAGTGGCTAGTTGTAGCTTGAAGACCGTATTCACCGAATGCTACTTCTTTTCCACCTTTTGCTTCACCGCGCATTTTACCACGGAATTCGCGACGGTGTTTTACACGTTTAGGTACTAACATTGGTTATTTACCTCCTTTAGCGTCTTTACGAGCTGGAAGAACTTCACCACGGTAGATCCATACTTTAACACCAAGTTTACCGTAAGTAGTGTCTGCTTCTTCCCAAGCGTAATCGATATCAGCGCGAAGTGTGTGGAGTGGAACAGTTCCTTCAGAGTATCCTTCTGCACGGGCAATATCTGCACCGTTCAAACGACCTGATACTTGAGTTTTGATTCCTTTAGCTCCAGCACGCATAGCACGTTGGATTGCTTGTTTTTGTGCACGACGGAAAGCAACACGTTGTTCCAATTGACGAGCGATTCCTTCACCAACAAGGTGAGCATCCAAGTCAGGACGTTTGATCTCAATGATGTTGATGTGTACTTGTTTACCAGTCAATTTGTTAAGAGCTGCACGAAGTGCATCAACGTTTGCTCCACCTTTACCGATAACCATACCTGGTTTAGCAGTGTGAAGAGAAACGTTAACTTTGTTTACTGCGCGTTCGATTTCAATAGTTGAAACGGCTGCGTCAGCCAATTCTTTTTGAATGAATTTACGGATTGCAAGATCTTCATGAAGGTAATCCGCGTATTCTTTTTCAGCATACCATTTGGCATCCCAATCACGGATGATACCAACACGCATACCAATTGGATGTACTTTTTGACCCACGAGTTTACCTCCTTATTTTTCTGCAACAGCTACTGTGATGTGAGCTGTACGTTTGTTGATTGGTGAAGCTGAACCTTTCGCACGTGGACGGAAACGTTTCATTGTTGGTCCTTCGTTTGCGAATGCTTCAGATACTACCAAGTTAGCTTTTTCCAAACCAAAGTTGTTTTCAGCGTTTGCTACTGCTGAGTTCAACACTTTAAGGATGATCCCTGCAGCTTTGTTTGGTGTGAATGTCAAAATAGCGATGGCATCGGCTACGCTTTTACCACGGATGTTGTCAAGAACAAGACGTGATTTACGAGGTGAAACACGCACTGTACGAGCCATTGCTTTAGCTGAAGTAATTTCTGCCATTTATGTTCTCCTTATTTTCTACGTGTCTTCTTGTCGTCTGCCGCGTGACCTTTGTAAGTACGAGTTGGTGCAAATTCACCAAGCTTGTGACCTACCATGTCTTCTTGGATGTAAACAGGTACATGTTTACGTCCATCATAAACTGCGATAGTGTATCCGATGAAACTTGGGAAGATCGTTGAACGACGTGACCAAGTTTTAATTACTTTTTTCTTTTCGTCGTTTGCTTGAGCTTCAACTTTTTTCATCAAATGCTCATCGACGAAAGGTCCT
>JAWGXY010000049.1:0-13420 GCA_032572035.1 Streptococcus parasanguinis | reverse complement strand
GTTCGATAACCCTTGAACAAGTTCAGATGTTTCGCACGTGGTTACTTACTAGTAAAGAGGATGGTGGTGCAGGATACTCGCAAGGGTATTCGGCCCTCATCTTTGGTATGTTTAGGAAATCTCTAGATTATGCTTTACAAATGGGATATGTAGAGAAGAATATTTCAAAACAATCCAATGCAATTCCTAAAGGAAAAAGTAATGTCCCATATTGGACTAAGAGCGAATTTGAAGCTGTTATTTCGAAAATTTACATTGAAGATGTATATGAACATTTAAACTTCGTGATGATTTGGGTATATTTCATGACTGGCGTACGTGTAAATGAAGGTTGTGCCCTTCAATGGAATGATGTTGACTTTGATAAGCAACGCCTACGAGTTCATCATATGCTTATTGTTAAAAACAAAAAAGAATGGACACGTAATTCCTATTCGAAAACTAAAGACGGAAGAAGGATGATTAGTTTAGATAAAGATACTATTGATGTGTTAAAAAAATGGCGTGAAGCTCAAAAAAAGATTGGACTAGGACACGAGAACGATTTTATCTTTTCATACGATGGCTTACCTATGTTGAAATCTACAATCTCAAGGATTATTAAAAGGTACGCCAAGATTGCTCACGTAAAGCCTATCCAAGCGAAAGGTCTCAGGCACAGCCATGCATCGCTGCTAATTAATGAATTAAATGCTGATGTACTTATTCTATCAAAACGATTAGGACACTCTTCTCCTGAAATCACCTTGAAACACTACTCGCATCTATGGGATGGCGCTGATGAAGCTATCACTAATGAAATGGTCGGAATTATTAATGTTTCTTTCCCATCTTCTAGCTTAGTACATTTCAACGGGAATCAATCAATTTCAAAATAACATTCCCACCAAAAACCCCACCAAAAAACAATTAACACCTTAAAAAACCTGTTCTATAAAGCTTTTTGAGGCGACTGCAACCATTGAGTGGGAGTAAAAAAAGGTCCGGGGGACCTTTTTTTCATGAGCTAAGAAATAGAAAAGCGAGTTAAAGGTCCAGTGGACCTTTTTTTATGACCTTAACATAAAATTTCTAATTAAGTATAAGAATAGGAAACCACACACAAAAAGCACTCTGAATTCTTGTCAGCAGTGCTTTCCTGCTATTTTTAGCCAACTAAACCACTAAAGAATTTGGCAATGGCATTCCAGATGGCTCCGAAGAAGCCGGCAATGGCATTCCACGCATTTGTGAAGAAGTTCCCACTGTCTTTTAAAATGGCATTGGTATCAAAATTGAGATTGATATTGTTAAAGGTATCACCTGCTTTATCTACGATACTATCTTTCAAGTCCGACAAGGTCTTCGTAAAGCTTTTGCTACTGATGACGCTACTCTTTGAAAGATTCACTGCGAAATTCACGATCAAATTGATCTGGTTACCTGTCACAGTTGTATCCAGCTTATAATTTTTCAGTGTTTCTTCGACGATCTTTCGAATATCATCCTTGCTTAAATCCTGATTGTTCTGTTTGGCATTGGCTACTGCTGTTTTAATGTCGGTCAATGCTACGTTTAACTTATCCGCATCGAAGTTTTTCTTTCCCGCGTTCTCTTCATTGATCCCTGATAGAGTCTTTAACTCTTCTTGGGCCAGATCTTTGCTTTCTTGAGAAACTTTGGCACCATTTTTTTCAAGCGAGTAATAGATCCCAGCTAAGGCACTTTCTCCGGTCACTTGGATAGGGGAAGCTACTGTAATTTGAGCATGCTCCAATCCAAGTGTAACGGCTGCATTACGATACATATCTGCAGTGACCTTGGTGATGTTTTGAGGTGTCACGATATTGACTTCTAGTGGCTTATTTTTGCCTAGCTTTTGAATTTTAACAGAGGAATATAGTTCCAAACTATCATCGTTGGCAACGTTCATAATCGAAGAATAAACCTCTGGTGTCATGGTCTTCCACTCCTCTTTATCTTTTGAACTATCGTAGTTCAAGAGACTCAAGGTTTGTTCGATTTGACTTTGGTCCAACGAATAGCCCAAAACATAGTCTGGCTTGACATAGGTTTCATCAATGACTTTCTGCACATTGCTATCTGCAGAAACACGTGGGACAGCTGTAAACAAGGCTAAAGTCGTCGTTACAAACAATGCAATCTTCTTTAAATTCATCTTTTTCTTCTTTCTAATTCAAATCAACTCTGGGCATCTCATATTACCTTTCTCACCTCACTAGAGATGAAAAAAGAAGTAAATAAAGAGTTTACCCACTTCGATTTTCATTATACAGTTGATTTCTTAAAACTAGCTTACAGTTTTTTTAAGAATGCATGACATTTTTATTTTCCCCAAAGAAACTGGATCAACAGCTTATCTACTATTGGATTTTCATGAAGTTGGCTGTGCTGGGCACCTTTGCCATCAATCTTTTCTTCACGGTAGCTTTTTGCGCGCTCTACTACTAGGTAGCGAAGGGCTTTTGAAGAAACATTGAGAACCGATCCATCCGTCTCTCCACCGATATCACCATAGATATTTAGCACATCGATTTGATTTTCAGGATAGACTTCCCGAAGAGCTAAAAGATGCTGGTACTGCTCATTCATTGCGGAGGGTTTACCAGTTTGCGTATCTAGAGTCAACCCCTGGGGTAGGTTCATCCCTTCGAGTCCAGCAACATGGTTGGCAATGGCGACCTGCTTGATAATTTTTGGTAAATTCTCATCACTTCCATGTTCCAGAAGATAATATAAGACAGACATATTTCCCATAGAATGAGCGACAAGGTTCATTTCTTTAAAATGATAGGTGTCTTGAAGCTTTTTGACTACCTGATAGGCATAATTGCTGATGACTTTTGGATCGGGCGTGCGATTGTTTTGGTATTCCACTTTGATAATTGGATTGACTGCACCTTTTGGAATGGTCCCTGTCAGCTTTACTTGTCCATCGGTAGCCACGTTTGCAGTAATGACGGTCTCTGTAACCCCTGCTTTTTTTGCCGCATCTGTCATGTGTTTTTCTGCATTGGCACTCGAGCCATAACCATGAAAAAATAAGGTAGGACGAGTATTTTGTAGGTAATTAGTGTGGTCCAGCTGCGTTTTTTGTTGAGACTTCCCCCAAAAAGCGATACATAGGAGAATCAAACCCAAAAGCAGCCCGTAGAATGATTTTCTGTTCAATAGGAACTCCTCAAGATAATTTAAAACTAACTAGTATTTTATCATAGCTATTCAATGATTTCAAAATATTGAGAATGAAAGAGCCAAAATATACAAAAGATCGAACAATTAAGGAGATAGATAAGAGGCCAGACTACTTGTCCGACCTCTGAATTGATTGATTAAAACCATGAAAATAGCTTCATAATCGTCATATTGGTTTCTACTAAACGGGAATAATAAATATTGCCACCGTTTATGTATAGTTCCATCCCGTTTAAAAGAGAGATAGGGTGGAGGTAAAGATAAGTTTCACCGGTAACATTGCCAAGACTTGGCGCTACTACATCCCGTGAATAAGCGCGGGCCAACTCTAGGGAATTTGTCCCACCGTGTTTAGCCACATAATCAATGTAGTCTTTCCCGAAATTATAGGCTTGAACCGCAGTCCAGCCATCAACGCCTTTTTTCTTGGCTTCTTTTAACTCATCTGAAAGAGTTTGAATTCCTTGGCGAATGCTGGCCTTATTATCACTAATAGTATTGGTCTCACCACTTGCACTCTCACTCGCCTGCATGACATCGTCCTCACGGCCTTTGGTCTCCGTATAGATCATAGCAAGAATGAGATTTTCATTGGCCGTGGTGTCCTCTTCAGCAAGGACTTCTCTAACTAGGGAGCGGTACTGCATGACTTGTTTGACGTCATGATGGATCTGAATTCCCTTGTAGATTCCAAATATTAGTAAGATGAATAAGAAGATCTTCACTATACGTTTAATCATTATTTACTCTGTATATCCTCAATATTTTTGATCAAAATAGAATAGGTTCCGTTCTCGTTTAAAATAAATTCAACAGATTCGGCATCTTCATAGACATTATTCGGAACGATCAGTTCAATTCCATTTGACAATGACAATTTCTGATTTTCGAACTTCTTCAACTGGCGACTTGCATCAATCTCTTCAAAGGTGACAGGCTCTGGTACAGCTTCTTTGACTTGGTCAATAAAACTGAGGCGAGCTGTCAGATTATCATCGAAGAGATCATCCGCTAATTTCTCAGGAGAGAGTTTATTTTCTTCCTCAATATGGTTAAAAATAGCTGATTTTACCTTTGATTGAAATTGAAAATCATCAGTGTTAAAGCTTTCCGCAATCTTCTGAGCTGTTTTTTCTAGTGCCTTGATCGATTTTTTAGGGGAGATCTTGGGTTGCGCCTGCAACAGATTCTCAGAAAAATAGTTCAAGAAAGTCCCGTTGTACTTGATCCGTTTTTCAATCAAGTGGTATTTGCGGCTTTGAAGATTGATGACCAAAGCTTCATCTGCACCAGTCCCAAAACCAGGTAGATTATTTTGCGTCAACTTAATCGGATTGTCCACTTCACCGCCAAGATGCGTCAAGGTTTCCCGTAAGGCGATCCGAAGAAAGGCAAAATGGTCCACCCCTTCTTTTGAGAATTGAATGAACACCAAATCGTTGGTCTTTTGATTTTCAGAGACGACAAATTCTTCCTTCCAACGATTCGCTACTGCGACCGAGGTTTCTAATAGGTCATTTGAGATCATCTCAAGAAAAGGATTGTCCTCTTCGAAAATACCAGTCCTGGCTTCATCCGAGTAGACCCGTTCAATCTTCTTACGCAAGTATTCCTCGATTTTAGGCGTGATATTGAGAAATTTATCTGCCAAATAGAGATCGGTATCGTCTGGGCTAAATTGATGAATGATGGCTTTTTTTACGTAAATATCCATAAGATGGTTTAGTCCTCGTAAAGTGGAAAAGCGTCTGTCAAGGCTTTGACTTGGCTGCGCACTTCGTCTAATACTTCTTGATTATCTGCATTCTTCAGCGCTTTGATCATGAGTTCAGCAACGGTGCGACTTTCTTTTTCACCAAAACCACGAGCGGTGATAGCTGCTGCACCAATCCGAATCCCACTTGTCTTAAATGGAGACAAGGTTTCATAAGGAATAGAGTTCTTGTTGAGAGTGATATTAACTTCATCCAACAAGTTTTGCGCCACTTTCCCATTTTCAACGACTTTAGTGACGTCGACAAGGAAAAGGTGGTTCTCTGTTCCGCCTGAAATAACGCGGAAATCAGGATCTTGCAAGAAGACATCAGCCATGGCCTGACTGTTCTTAATCACGTTAGCTGCATACTCTTTAAAGGCAGGATCCAGCGCTTCTTTGAAAGCGACAGCTTTGGCAGCAATGACATGCTCCAACGGTCCTCCTTGAATACCAGGGAAAATAGCAGAGTTAATTTTCTTAGCTAATTCTTCGTCATTGGTCAAGATCAGGCCGCCACGAGGGCCACGAAGGGTCTTGTGAGTGGTCGTAGTCGTGATATGGGCATAAGGAACTGGACTTGGATGAAGACCCGCTGCCACGAGACCAGCAATATGGGCCATGTCAACCATGAGCTTAGCTCCTACTGCATCTGCAATCTCACGGAATTTTGAGAAATCAATGATATGAGAGTAGGCTGAGGCACCAGCAACGATGAGTTTTGGCTTCACTTCTTGGGCTTGTTTTAGGATGGCATCAAAATCCAAGAGCTCTGTTTCAGGATCTACACTATAGGACACAAAGTTATAGGTTTGACCAGAGAAGCTCACAGAAGCTCCGTGCGTCAAATGCCCACCGGCAGCTAGATCCATCCCCATGACGGTATCACCAGGCTCAATCAAGGCCATATAGGCAGCACAGTTTGCCTGACTTCCTGAATGCGGTTGAACGTTGGCAAATTTAGCGCCAAAGATTTCTTTGGCCCGTTCGATCGCGAGACTTTCGACCACATCGACCACATCTGTCCCGCCATAGTAACGACGACCAGGATAGCCTTCGGCATATTTATTTGTCAGAATAGACCCTTGAGCAGCCATCACTGCCTTAGAGACAACATTTTCAGAAGCAATCAACTCAATATTATTTTGTTGACGCTCTTCCTCTTTAGCGATCGCATTCCATAGGTCTGCATCATAAGCTTTGTAATCTTCTTTATCAAAAATCATCGGTCTACTCCTTTATAAAAAATTATTTATGTACATTATCACTGAGGAAGTTCATCTTCCTCAAAAGAAAGCTCTGGCACTTGTGCAAGCAAGTCAGTTTTGGTAATCGAACCTTGCCGCAAAATCCTGGCTTTAGAACCAGAAATATCCAAAATAGTTGAATCTTGACCAGTCAAAAAGTCATCATCCTCTATACCAGGAACCACTTGATCAAATTCGCTTACAATAGCCTTATACTTTGTTCCACTTGCATGACCTGAAAGATTGGCCGAGGGACCAACCAAAGGACCGTATTTACGAATTAATTCCAATGTTTTTGGGTGAGCCGGAATACGGAAGCCAACTGTATCCAATCCTGAATGAATCCAGCCAGGTACCTTTTCATTTGCCTGAAGAATAATAGTCAGAGGCCCTGGTAAAAATGAATCAACCAGTTTTTTTAAATAACTAGGTTGATTTTTCGAATAAAGTCGAATTTCTTCTTCGCCGGCTACATTTAAATTCAGAGCCTTGTCTCTCGGTCTACGTTTTAATTCGTATATATAATCGACTGCCTCTTGATTCAAAGCTTTGGCGAAAATACCATAGACTGTCTCAGTTGGCAGAATAACTGCACGTCCTGCTTCTAATTCTTTCTCAATGTGATCCATTGTCTACTACTACCATTCTATCTTGTCCAAATTGGTCTTTCAGAACTCGAACGCGTTTGTTAGGAAACGCTTCTTGAAAGAGCTCTTTTACTTTGGCTCCTTGCTTATAGCCAATTTCTAGATAGATCTTTCCGTCTGGTGTTAAAACACTTGGTGCTTGCTGGGCAATCTTTTCGTAGATGGCATATCCATCACGATCCGCAAAAAGAGCTAAGTGGGGTTCAGAGGCTAAAACATTGGCTCCAACCTCTTCTACATCATCCCGAGAGATATAGGGAGGGTTGGACACAATCAGGTCATAAGGACCTTCTAGTTCGTCCAGTACATCTGACGACTTGAATTCAAGGACAGCTTCTAGCTGCTTGGCATTTTTTTGAGCCAGGGCTAAAGCCGCTTCTGATACATCGCTAGCTTGAACCTGCCAGGTAGGTCTAGCAAGGGATAAGCTAATAGCAATGGCACCACTTCCTGTTCCAATATCTAGAACTCGTAAGGTTTTCTCATCGTTTTCTTCGAGAATAAGAGCGACCAATTCTTCTGTCTCTGGTCGTGGAATCAAGACGCGTTCATCAACTGTAAAAACATGGCCACAAAATTCTGCGCTGCCAATAATATATTGGGCAGGGACGTGATGTTTCAGCTGCTCAAAGATGGATAGAAGCAAGGCCTGATCCTCTGCTTCCACTTCTTTTTGCAAGGCAAGGACAAAGTCTGTAAAGGTCCAGTTTTTTAAAGCTCGATACGCGAAGGAGAGGCTTTCTGTATCCTCTCCAACGGCTATTAATTCTTCTTCATACTGGGCTAATAATGGTCCCAACAACATTATTTGTTCAACTCTTCTAGTTTTTGTGTTTGGTCATATAAGACCAAAGCATCGACCACTTCATCTAATTTACCAGATAAGATAGTATCCAGTTTTTGAAGGGTCAAGCCGATCCGGTGATCGGTCACACGGTTTTGAGGGAAGTTGTAAGTCCGGATCCGCTCTGAACGGTCACCAGTACCGATGGTTGACTTCCGTTCAGCGTCTTGCTCGTCTTGGGCAATCTGAGCAAAATGGTCAGCCACACGCGCACGGATGAT
The DNA here is from genome assembly GCA_032572035.1 of Streptococcus parasanguinis. GTDB lineage: Bacteria > Bacillota > Bacilli > Lactobacillales > Streptococcaceae > Streptococcus > Streptococcus parasanguinis_AB. The sequence continues at coordinate 5,513 of JAWGXY010000049.1, read as the reverse complement.
CTTCATGGCTTTTTCGCGGTTCTTCTGTTGCGTCCGTTCTTCCTGCATCTCAACCTTGATATTGGTTGGCAAGTGGACGATACGAACGGCTGTTGCGACCTTGTTGACGTTCTGTCCACCTGCACCAGATGCGTGGTAGATATCAATCCGTAGGTCTTTTGGATCAATGTCGTACTCGACTTCTTCGATTTCTGGCATAACTAGAACTGTAGCAGTCGAAGTATGGACACGACCTTGGCTTTCTGTCACAGGAACCCGTTGTACCCGGTGGGCACCAGATTCATACTTGAGTTTTGAATAAACTGATTGACCAGAAACCATGGCTACAACTTCTTTGATCCCACCAACGCCATTGTAGGAAGCTTCCATGACTTCAAAACGCCAGCCTTGGCTTTCCGCGTATTTTTGGTACATTTGTAAGAGGTCGCCAGCAAACAATTGGGCTTCGTCTCCTCCAGCTGCTCCACGGATTTCCAAAATAATGTTCTTGTCATCGTTTGGATCTTTTGGAAGAAGTAAGATCTTCAGTTTTTCTTCGTACTCTTCTTTTTCAGCCTTAGCATCTTTTAGCTCTTGCTTGGCCATTTCTTCCAAATCTGCATCGCCACCTGCTTCCTTAATCATCTCCTCAGCGTCAACAATGTTTTGAAGGACTTGTTTGTACTCTCGGTAAGCTGTCACCGTATCACGAGTAGAAGCTTCTTCTTTTGAAAGATCCATAAATCGTTTGGTATCGGAGACCACATCTGGGTCACTCAACAATTCTCCTAACTCTTCGTATCGGTCTTCTACAGCTTGTAGTTGATCATAGATATTCATGTTTGCTCCTTAATTCTTGGTTGTTAGATCATAGATTGCTACAATTTCGTCTTCTATGACTTCGCCAGTTTCTTTAAATCCATAATGGAGATAGCAAGATCTCGCTTGATTATTTTCCGGTTCATAAGATAGCCAAAGACTTGTTGCTTTTCCAGCTGGCTCTGTTCGAACAAAGTCAATGACTGCATCCATAGTCGGTTTAAAATAGCCTAAACCTTGAAATCGTTTATCGATCATAAAGCGAAATAACAAGTAATTTCCCTTGCTGATCCCAATTTTCTGGTCATAGGCAATCATAACAAAACCAACTAATACTTCCCTATCATAAACTGCTAAGGGAGCTATAAAATCACCATTTTTATCATATACATAGGCTTCAGCTAAGCTAATGGAATTGGATGCAATAAAATTCCTTTGATTTGGATGAACTTCTAGATTTAAAACGTCAAAATAATTCTCTATCGTAATATCTTTTAAACAAATAGACATTATTATCCTCTCTAAAACGTTCTAGACGCTTTCGGTTGGTATGTCTGGATTAAAATAATGCTTGCGGCAAACCGAGATATAGGTCTCGTGTCCACCGATCTGGATCTGCTCTCCATCATAGACAGGTTTACCCGCTTGGGTACGCAAGACCATGGTCGCCTTGCGGGAACAGTATTGGCAGATGGTTTTGATCTCCTCGATCTTGTCGGCTAACAAGAGGAGGTGTTTGGAACCTTCAAAGAGTTCATTTCGGAAATCATTTTTGAGGCCAAAAGCCATGACCGGCACATCCAGTTCATCCACGACCCTTGCCAAATCATAGACATGGTGTCGTTTCAAAAATTGAGCTTCATCGATTAAGACACAGTAAGGTTTGATTACTTGGTTTTTAATAAAGCCAAAGATATCCGTATCGTCTTCAATTGCAACGGCTTCTCGTTTCATACCGATTCGACTAGAAACCACCCCTACTCCATCTCTGGTGTCGATTGCTGATGTCATGATAACGACGCTCTTGCCTTGCTCTTCATAATTATGGGCCACCTTCAAGATCTCAATGGTTTTCCCCGAGTTCATGGTCCCATATTTATAATATAATTGTGCCATTTTCCTTTTGTTCTCTCTAAAATGTGTTTCATTATCATTTTACCATAATTTTGCTAAGCTTTGTATCCCAAAATGTGATAAAATAGTCCTATAAAAAATTTAGGAGGTGGCCATATGCCATTTGTACGAATTGACCTATTTGAAGGACGCACCTTGGAACAAAAGAAAGCCTTGGCCAAGGAAGTAACCGAAGCTGTTGTCCGCAATACTGGCGCTCCTCAGTCAGCTGTTCACGTTATCATTAATGATATGCCTGAAGGAACCTACTTCCCTCAAGGTGAAATGCGCACCAAATAATGGTTCCACTAAAAAAGCCTTTCTTACTTGTGATATCACATAGCAGGAAAGGTTTTTTCTTATTTTTCTTGGGCTTGACGTTCTGCTTTCCGTTCTTCGAATTCTTCGTCACTCATCAAGGTTCCGCCGACGTTGGCTGATTTGGCAAAGGCTGTATAGCGACGCAACCAACCGCTGGAGATTTTTGATTTGAATGGTTTCAAGTGTTTGCGACGTTCTGCAAGAGTTGCATCATCGACAAGCAAATCAAGCGTACGATTTGGAAGGTCAATCACGATTTCATCCCCATCTTCGATTAGGGCGATATTCCCACCTTCTGCTGCTTCTGGGGAAACGTGACCAATCGCAATCCCACGAGTAGCTCCTGAGAAACGACCATCCGTAATCAGTGCCACATCCTTACCAAGACCGCGTCCGACAATCTTAGAAGTTGGTGCTAGCATCTCTGGCATACCAGGACCACCCTGAGGACCTTCGTAACGAATGACAACAACATGGCCCTTCTTGACTGTTCCATTGTCAATCAACTCAAGGGCTTGATCTTGTGAATCGCAACAAATAGCTTTACCACGGAAAGTAGTCACAGATGGATCGACCCCACCGACCTTGATAACAGCCCCATCCTGAGCAATATTTCCGTAAAGGATCGACAAACCACCTACAGGTGAAATCGGATGCTCGATTGGATGGATAATTTCTTCATTTTTGATTTCAGCACCAGCTACGTTTTCTTTCAAGGTTTTACCAGTAACTGTGATACGATCACCCTTAATGGCACCTTTTTTGATCAACTGATTGATAATGGCTGGAACACCACCAGCTTCATGCACATCATGCATAGTGTAAACACTTGAAGGGGCAATTTTAGAGAGATAAGGTGTCTTCTTAGCAATCTCGTTGATATCTTTGAGATCATAGTCAATCCCTGCTTCACGCGCAATAGCCAGCGTATGAAGCACAGTATTGGTAGAACCACCCATGGCCATATCGAGCGCAAAGGCATCATCAATGGCCTCTTTGGTCACGATATCACGTGGGCGGATATCCTTTTTAATATTCTCTACCAATTGTTTGGCCGCTTGGCGAACCAATTCCCGACGTTCATCTGAAACCGCTAGGATGGTACCATTTCCAGGAAGAGCAAGACCTAATACTTCCATCAAACAGTTCATGGAATTGGCAGTAAACATACCAGAACAAGAGCCACAGGTTGGGCAGGCATTTTTTTCCAAGAAATCCAGCTCATCCATGCCCATATCACCAGCTTGATAAGTACCGACAGCTTCAAACAAACTTGAGAGAGTCGCCTGATGCCCCGTCATGTCAACGCCACCCTTCATAGGTCCACCAGAACAAAATACAGCTGGCACATTGGTCCGCATGGCTGCTAAAATCATTCCTGGTGTAATCTTATCACAGTTAGGAATATAGAAAACACCATCAAACCAGTGGGCGTTGATGACTGTTTCAGCAGCATCTGCGATCAACTCACGAGATGGCAAACTGTAACGCATCCCGATATGGCCCATCGCAATCCCATCATCGACACCGATTGTGTTAAATTCAAAAGGAATCCCACCAGCCTCGCGGATAGCTTCCTTGGCAATATCAGCTAACTCACGCAGGTGAACATGGCCTGGAACGATATCAATATAGGAGTTACAAATGGCAATAAAGGGCTTTTGCATATCCTTTGCTGATTTTACTTGCCCTGTTGCATAAAGGAGACCACGCGCTGGTGCTCGGTCGATCCCCATTTTGATCATATCACTTCTCATCTTGTTCTCCTTCTAGTTCTTCAATTCTACCTCCTAATCTTACCACTTTGACATCAATTGTCAAGAACTTTCAGAAAATTTATAATATTCACGGTACATAAAAAGCCTGGTTTCCCAGACTTCATTTTAGTTTGTTTGCTTTTTTTCGATCTGCCAGAGCCGAAGCTGGTAACAAATTCCACTCACAACAAGGCTAGAAATAAGGCCGATCCAATAAGCATAGGGACCAAGGTTGGTCACATGGTCAAGGAAAATCCCTAGTGGGATAGAGATGCACCAATAACTAAAGACACCTAATAAGAATGGAACGGTTGTATCCTTATAGCCTCGCAAAATCCCTTGTAGGGGTGCTGCAAAAGTATCAGCCACTTGGAAAAAGAGGCTATAGGTCATGAAAATCGCTGTTTGTTGCACAAAGACTGGATCCTTGCCGTATAGCCCTGCTAGTTGGAAGCGGAATGTATAGAGAAAGACGAGGGTGACAATGGCAAAGCCAAAGGCTGTCAGTCGTCCCAAACGGCAATATTGTTTGACCACTTCTGGTCTTCCTGCTCCCAGTTCGTAAGATACGATAATCGCCATGGTACTGGAGATACTAACTGGGAAAGCATACATCAGGGTCGAAAAATTCATGGCCGATTGGTGACTCGCGATGGTGAGTGATGGGAATTTTGCCATTAACAAACCAACCAGCGAGAAGATGATGACTTCTGCAAAAACAATTCCACCGATTGGAAGCCCAAGGCGCAAAACTTCTTTCATCCCTTTAAAATCATAAGGTTGCGGCTTCCACAATTGGAAAGGTGCTACCTTAGGGTGTTTGCACAAGATCAAAACCGCAATAACAAGCAAGACCCAGTAGGCCAGAGAGGTTCCAAGACCTGCTCCTGCTCCTCCCATCTCAGGAAAACCAAATGCTCCATAGATCAGGATATAGTTAAAACAAGCATTCAAAGGCAAAAGCAAGAGCATCAAGTACATGGATAGACGCGTCATTCCCAAGGTATCGAGAAAGGTCCGCACGATACTAAAGAGCAACAAGGGTAAGATTCCCAGAGAAAGGAAATATAAGTAGCGAATGGCTATTTGGGCAACAACATTTTCTAAACCGATCTGCTTGAGAATCATGGGCGCAATCCCCCAAACAAAGCCTATTAAGAGAATGGCCATACCAAATGACATATAGAGGAATTGGTAAAAATCACCAGCAATCCGTTCTTTATTTCCCTTGCCTAAATGATGCCCAACAATCGGCGTCAGCGCAGAGACAATCCCGGTCAGGAAAGTAAAAAATGGATTCCACAGACTGGTAGCTGTAGAAACACCAGCCAAATCAAGGGTCCGGTACTGACCAGTCATGGCTGTATCGACAAAGCTGGCTGAATAATTGGCCAATTGGTAGATTAAAATCGGCAAAAATAGACTCAAAAACAAGCGCAAGCGCTCTTTAAAGTGATAGGTTACATACATGATTCTAACTCTCTTCTCATCAAATAAGATTTTCTCCTCTTCCACTCTACTATA